>JAHJHC010000040.1 GCA_018824145.1 Candidatus Omnitrophota bacterium
ACCCTACAGGAATAACCCCACTCATTGTCGTACCAGCTCAAGACCTTCACAAGACGTTTATCGATTACATTGGTAAGAGCTGCATCCACTATGGAAGAATGGGGGTTTCCGTTAAAATCTTTTGATACGAGCGGTTTATTACAATATTCCAATATCTTGCTGAGAGGCCCTTCTGAGGCTATCTTAAACGCCCGGTTCACATCTTCCTTGGATGTATCCTTTTCCACTTCACAAACCAGGTCCACCAGCGATACATTCGGCGTCGGCACCCTGATCGCAAGACCATCGAGTTTACCTTTTAACTCTGGCAGGACCAAACTTACTGCCTTTGCCGCACCAGTAGTGGTCGGTATCATAGAAAGCGCCGCGGCCCTTGTCCTCCTCAAATCCTTATGAACGAGGTCCAATATCCTCTGGTCATTAGTATAAGAGTGGATAGTCGTCATCAACCCCCTCTTAATCCCAAAATTATCTATCAGGACCTTCGCCACAGGCGCCAGACAATTCGTCGTACAAGAGGCGTTTGAAATCACATGATGTTTTGAATGGTCATACATCTTCTCATTTACACCAAGGACAATTGTGATATCTTCATTTTTCGCCGGGGCAGTTATAATCACCTTCTTCGCACCAGCCTGAATATGTTTGATTGCCTTTTCCTTTTCGCTGAAAATGCCTGTAGACTCTATAACTATCTGCACGTCCAGACTCTTCCAAGGGATCTGGGCAGGATCTTTGTAATTCAATACCTTTACCTCTTTACCATTCACAATAAGCATACCCTCTTTAGCCTCTACATTCACCTTAAGCTCTCCGAGGATAGAATCATATTTCAAAAGATGCGCCAGAGTTTCAGGCGGGACAGGCAGATCATTTACCGCCACGAAATCTATATTTCTATTCTCAATCGCCGCCCTAAAGACATTTCTACCGATCCTTCCAAAACCATTGATACCTATTTTTACTGACATGTAAAACCTCCCTTTCTTTTTAAACCTGTACTTCCCGTAAATACTTCGCTGTCAATTCAGGCGAGGTAGGATTTATATAAAAACCCGACCCCCACTCAAAACCAGCGACATTTGTTAATTTAGGCATTATCTCAAGATGCCAGTGAAACTCCTCATTCAGACCGTCTCTAATCGGGGCACTATGTATAATAAAATTATAAGGCGGGTCCTTCAAAACAACCTTCAATCTCACCAGCGTATCTTTCAGTATTTGAGCCAGATAATCAATATCCATGTCGTCAATTGATTTAAAATTCTGGCTATGCCTTTTGGGTATTATCCATGTTTCAAATGCAAACCGCGGTACAAACGGACAAAACGCTACGAATCGTTTGTTTTCGGATATCATCCTTAATTTATCCTCTAGTTCCTGCGCTATCATGTCACAAAAAACACATCTCTCGCGGTATCCAAAATAAGTAGACGCGCCCTTTAATTCCTCTTTGACCCTTTTCGGTACAATAGGGAGCGCCACTAGCTGGGTATGAGTATGTTCAAGTGATGCCCCTGCTGAAAAACCATGATTTTTGAAAATCAATATATACTTGAACCTTTTATCTTTTTCCAAATCCAGGCTTCTCGAGCGATATTTAAAGATCACATTCTTTATCTCGTTCTGTGTCAAGTCAGCCATGTCTCTATAATGGTCTGTTGTCTCTATGATCACCTCATGTGCGCCTACACCATTAGTCATGTCATATACTCCAATGCCGCGTTTATCCAAGTCTCCCTCTATTTTCAAGGCAGGGAACTTGTTAGACACTACCCTTACAGACCAACCAGGTGTATTAGGCTGAGAGTTAGGCTCCCTAACTGCCTCAATTTCAGGAGGAGTCATCTTTTCATTGCCTGAGCAAAAAGGACAAACACCTCCCTTTTTAACCTGGCTCTTCAGCTCAAATTCTTCAGGCCTCTTCGGAGCAGTAATATCTACTATTATCCATCTTCCGGTTACAGGATCACGTCGTAATTGGGACATCTCTTCTGGCTATAAAGCCTTTGCCTCTCTTAAATATTTGGCTGCGTCTTCCGGCGGAGTAGGATTTATATAGAACCCTGAGCCCCACTCAAAACCAGCAACTTGAGTTATTCTCGGTGTAACTTCTATATGCCAATGATAATCTTCCGTTATACTCCGCCAGTATCCGGGGCGTTTTGCATGCCTGAAAGGGGCAGTATGCAACATATAGTTATAAGGAGGGTCATCCAGCAACTGATAAAGCTTGTAAGTTATCGTCTTCAATACAGTCGCAAGATCCTTTATCTCCCGCATTTCTATATTTATAAAATCCGAACAATGTTTCTTAGGTAATATCCATATTTCAAATGGAAATCTGGAGGCAAAAGGCGCAACAGCCAATATAGTATCTGTCTCCATAACGATCCTGTCACCAGTATCCAATTCTTGTCTTATAATGTCACAAAATATACATCTCTCCTTATATTGATAATAAAAACGGGCCCCTCTAAGTTCTTCTTTGACCCTTGTCGGCGTTACAGGTGTAGCTATGATCTGGGAACGCACATGCCTTGTAACCTTACTGCCGCCTGCCCGTAACCCATGGTTCTTAAAAAGCAGGCAATATTTAAGCCGGGGATCCTTTTCAAGCTCAACAATCCTTCTGACACTGGTATTTATTATAAGCTCTATCTGTTCCCCTGATAACTGATAGATATCCGTAAAATGTTTAGGGGACTCTATTATTATATCATGGACTGCTATAGGATTCATGACATCATACATACCTATACCTCGCCTCTCAAGCCCACCATCTAAGTCAAACCTTTGAGATATACTCGGGATAACCCTAATATCCCATCCTGCCTCATCTTTTTTTGAATCCGACTTCCTGATTGCAAAGACTTCGGGAAGCGTAAGCTTTTCGAGTCCTTCGCAAAAAGGACATGGACCTTCCTCATCTTCAGGATGAGAGACCTTAAAATCACTGGACCTCTTTGCCCTTTCAACAGAGATGATAACCCATCTCCCTATTATAGGATCTTTTCTAAGTTCCGGCATATTCTTAATCCGTAAATTTTATAAATATTTAATTATATCACGGGATATATTATATGCAACAAAAATTAACGCCGGGCTTCATTGCCCTATGTCCTATTACAAATTCTTCGGAATTCATACGGCGTTTACCTTCTAATTGTAACTCGAGTATCCAGAGCGCTCCGTCTCCGGTGTTCACTAATATCCCATTCTTGTCGATTTTTAACACTGTACCGGGTTTTGAGTCCAAAGAAAAATTTTTATCCGGACTTACCTTATATATCTTAATAAGCTTCTTATCCCAGTATGTAAAACATCCGGGCCACGGCACAAATGCCCGAATCCTATTATAAATCTCGTCTGCAGTCTTCTTCCAATCTATAAGGCCATCCTCTTTTTTAAGTCTCGGCGCATAAGTCGCTCCGGTATTCGGTTGTTTAATAAAATTTACAGCATTTTTCTTAATCAGCTCCATCGAATCCAATATTAACTTAGCACCTTTCCCTGAAAGCCGTCCCGACAGCATAATGGCATCCTCGCACTCATCGATAGAAACAGCCTCTTTTAATGCAATGTCACCCTCATCCATCTTTTCATTCATCTTTATGATAGTCACACCTGTTTCTTTTTCTCCGTCGGCGATTGCCCGGTTTATCGGAGCTGCCCCACGATACTTCGGCAGTAAAGACCCATGCACATTGAGACAATATAGTTTTGGTATGCTTAAAACTTCTTTACGCAATATCTGCCCGAAACTCACAACTATAAAAAGGTCGGCATTGAATTTTTTCAAATATTCCACTGCATCCTTGCAATTCACCGTATCCGGCTGGAATATTTCTATACCGATGTTTTGGGCTAGTTTCTTTACAGGAGTAGAAGTAACTTTAAGCGACCTGCCCTTTTTTCTGTCAGGCTGTGTAACTACAAGCACGACTTCTTCTCTATCTTTCAATGTGTCCAGGACAGGTACTGCAAAGCCGGAGCTTCCGAAAAATATGATTTTCATGGCATTAATTACAATTCCATGCACACCTTGGAAGAAATTGTTTTTGTTATCTTCTTACGTTTCAAAAAACCGATCCGGTCTATAAACAAAATCCCGTTCAGATGGTCCATCTCGTGCTGTATAATCCTGGCAAGGAGTCCGCCTGTCTCTATTTTTAGAACTTCTCCTTTTAGATCAAGCGCCTCTACTGCAATAAACTCCGGCCTCGCGACCTCACTCGTTACTTCCGGAACACTAAGACACCCTTCGCAAAAACTTGACCTGCCTCTTCTTTTTAACAAGTTAGGATTCACTAGCACTAACGGCAAAGGATTATTTTCAACTGCCTCTATCACAATAATACGTTTAGTCTCCCCTACCTGCGGAGCAGCCAGCCCCACACCATTGGCATGGCGCATAGTCTCTATCATATCAGAGGCAAGCTGACGCAACGGGCCGTCGATCTTCCTTACTCTACCAGACTTTTGTCTTAATATTTTATCCGGATATATCTTTATAGTTAACTTAGACATAAGCCATATATTACACAATACAAGCATCCAGCATCAAGCATCCAGGATCAAACTTTTTAAGTTGACGTTTATTCTAACATACATATTCCATCTTGACAATGACATAACCATACTGTAAAATTAATTTCATGGATAAGATAAGCCAACAGGACTTGACAGAATCTTACAATAAAGGGTCGTTTGCGTTTGAAAAGAAGAACTACGACTATGCAATCGAGATATTTTCTCAAATACTGTCATCGAAATATGACCATCTGGAAGCACGCCGGTACCTCCATCTCTCGCTAAGAAATAAAATCGACAAGGCTTCCTTCAATCTCATCACCAATATAATAAACACTATCAACAGTTTCTTTGTAACGCTTTCAGCCGAAGGCATGTCGAAAAAAGGCAATCTGGCGAGCGCCTTGGAGCTATATGAGAAAATAATAACAAAAAACCCGTATGATACAAATGCCTTAAAAAAGATATCCGAACTATTTTATAAAAACGACCTCTTCTCTCAAGCCATACAGAATCTCGAAGAGGCAAAATCCATCGACTCAAAAGATGTGGATATCTTAAAAAGATTGGGAGAGATATATCTAAAAAAAGGGGATTATAAGAACGCGAAGTCCAATTACGAAACCGCCTTAAAGATAAACCCCCATACTTCGGAAGTCCTAAGAGCACTCAAAAATCTAGACGCCCTCGGAACAATCCAGGAAGAATTCGGCAAGGGAAGTTAGTTCTATTTCGTAAATTCGGGACACATCCCAATTTTATCATCAATCAAAAAATCAAAAAATTGGGATGTGTCCCGAATTTTTTCGAATTTTTTAATAAGGATCAACGTCAACTGTTATTATCACCCCGCGTTCTCTTCTGCGACTACCCAACACATTTCTCAATAAACTTACAATATCTTCAACCTTATCTGATTTTAAAATTAAATTCCAGCGATACATCCCTTTCTTACGAGAGATAGGTGAAGGCGCAGGGCCCAATATCTCTACTTTTTTCGATTTGTCTTTCTTATGCAGTCTATCTTTTAAAGATTCTGTAATTTTCAAGACATTCTCTTCCCTGTGGCCTCTAAATGTCAAGTTTACCATATGACAAAACGGCGGGAGATTCAACTCTTTGCGAAAGGATATCTCTTTACTATAAAAAGTGTTATAATCGTGATTTTTTGCTGCCTGGATCGAATAATGGCCGGGCGTATATGTTTGGATAATTACCCTGCCTCCAAGGTCTCCTCTTCCTGCGCGGCCTGCGACCTGGGTCAATAAATTAAAGGTGCGCTCTCCTGACCTGAAATCAGGCAAGTTCAAGGCTGTATCTGCGGATATGACCCCTACCAGCGTTACTTTCGGAAAATCCAGGCCCTTTGCTATCATCTGCGTACCCACCAAGATATCTATGGAACCGTCTTTAAATTTTGACAATACCCTTTCATGTACGCCGCGCTTATGCATTGCATCAGTATCCATGCGGGCAATTGAAGCTTTCGGAAAAAGCCTATGAAGCTCGCTTTCAACCTTTTCCGTACCGATCCCCCAGTATCTCATATAGGAAGAATTACACTGTGGGCAGACATCCGGAGGATCTGTCTTATAATTACAATGGTGGCATATGAGCTTTTTTAGATTAAAATGATGCGTGAGGCTTACGCTGCAACGTTTACAAGTAACCACATAACCGCACTTCCTGCAACTTATAAAGGTTGAAAAGCCGCGTCTGTTTAAAAATAATATCACCTGCTTATCTTCGGAGACATCCTTTTCTATCCATGTCTTTAACGATTGAGAAAAAATAGAGGACATATTCCTGCGGGTCAATTCCTCCCTCATATCCACGATATCTACCTCAGGCAGAAGTTTCGAGTCTATCCTCTCGGGTAATTCTACAAGTGTATATCGATTGATTTGAGTCTGATAAAAGGATTCCAAAGAAGGGGTAGCGCTTCCCAGTATAACAATAGCATTGGAAAATTCCGCCCTTTTTACAGCAACATCCCGGGCATTGTATCTAGGCACATCTTCCTGTTTATAAGAAGTCTCGTGCTCTTCATCTACGACGACCAGGCCTAAATTCTTCACAGGCGCAAAGACTGCCGAACGCGCACCAACCACGATCTGTGCGCGGCCTTCGGCAATCCTCTCCCATTCAAATACGCGCTTGGAACCCAGAAGCCGCGAGTGAAGCACTGCTATTTCATCTCCGAACCTGGCCTTAAAACGCGCTGCAGTCTGCGGCGTAAGTGAGATCTCAGGGACAAGTATTATACTCGAACGCCCTTTCTCTAACGCATGCGCAATAGACTGTAAATAGACCTCTGTCTTTCCGCTGCCTGTTACGCCATGTAATAGGAAAACTTTATGCATCCTGTCATCTATACATTTTTTTATTGAATCAAGCGCCTCTTTTTGTTCTCTGGTAGGAGAAAGGTGCGTGTTTGAACCGTCTACATATTTCACATCAGGCTCTTCCAAATATTCCTTTGTCTTACGTCTTCTTATCTTTAAGGGCCTTTTAATCACGCTGGGGACAGTGGCTGAAATAGCCTCACCCCAGGAGGAATAATAAAAATCCGCCATCCATTTAGCAAGCTTAAGTATCTCCGTATCTATATGAGAAGATTTATCCAGTATACGGACTATGGGCTTTACGCTTTTCAGTTTACAACTAGAAGAAAGCCCCACTACGTAACCCATTGTCTTCTTGGTGCCAAAAGATACCTCAACGCAGCTACCCACACCTACATATTGCCCTAAATCTTCGGGTATAGAATATGTAAAAGGCCCTTCTATAGGGCGATTGATGACTATATCGGCGAATTTATTCTTGGTCATATATCTTATTCGTTTAATTCCTTCATGATCTTCTGCATATCCTGCCACACAAGCTTCTTATCATTGGGATTGCGCAGGAGGTACGCAGGATGAAATGTCGGCATAAACCTTATTCCTCTAAACTCATGCCAATTTCCCCTGAGTTTAGTGATCGGTGTCTTTGTATCCAAGAGTGTCTGACTCGCAAATTTTCCAAGCCCGCATATAATCCTTGGCTTTATGTATTCTATCTGTTTATAAAGATACTCTATACAGGACGAGATCTCTTCAGGCAAGGGGTTGCGATTTTGAGGCGGCCGGCATTTCAA
>JAHJHC010000041.1 GCA_018824145.1 Candidatus Omnitrophota bacterium
AGCAGGGAAGGCAGATTTACTCAGCAGTATTAGTCCGGATGTAATTATGGGTGTAGTTGGAGTTATGGTGTTAGTTGGTGGACTAGTAGTATTAGGTAATTATGTACGCAACTATTACATCAGATCCGATCTTGCAAAAGCCAGAAGCCTGACCAAAGAAGCACATGAAAGTATCACAAAATCCCAAGGTGCTTCTGACAATAGAGCCGCCAGGAAGGGATATATTAAATATGCGATGCGGTTATATGAAGAAGCAATTGATTATTATAGACATGCATTTGAGTTAGCCTCAAAAGGCCAGAGAGATAAGATAAGGGCAGAATTAAATCATATCGGAGATGATTTATTCTATAAATACGACCTTAAAGACCTGTATGCGTGGTTCAGGAGCCATCCTGCTAATCCTGTATCGCCAATCAAAGCCCGGCCTTCTTTAATAAGTTCAGCATCAGGGAGGACGTTGAAAGGCGTATCTTTACCAAGGTTACCAGGTAAATCCGTTATTATGTGGATAGTAGGAAGTTCAATGCTATGTGGAGTTCTTAGTTTGGTCACAAGGGTGTATGAGCAAGTTCAGGGTATAAGTACCCCGCTGCCTGGTTACGTTGAGGGCATTGTTGGTGTTGGCAGTGAGGTTGGCAGGGTTATCGATATCAGTTTTTCTTCTGTAGTTTTGTTTATTTTAATAATTGTCCCAACTTTCATTTTTGTTATCCTTTTATTGACTGCAAGTCAAAGGTTTAACTTTGCAAAAAAGATATTTACAAAAGCCGGCAAGATAGCAGGTGTGGAAAGGATTATAGGAACGCCGGATCCAAATGTGCTCTCAAATCCTGATTTGTTTCAAGAAGCACTTGACCGAGGAGAATATCCCTTTATACGCGGATTGCCCTTTTTGCCGCTTTTTATAAAGGAGAAGTTATTCGAGTATGTTTCCGACAGCCTTAATATAGGTACTTTCGTACAGGGACAAATAAGTATAGCTGCCAATAAAGGCATCTTTTTCATTAAATGTGTACTTGGAGTGCTTATTTTAGGAGGAGGGGCAGGCCTTCTAGTTACTCTAGCAACATTCAGCCCGGAATTTATTCAAGATGCTGCTTCAAAACCTCTCCTTTGGATTGGAGGAATGACAGCTTTGACGGTATTGAGCATGATCAGTGCTTTGATAAATGGCTTATATAGTATGGCGAATAGAAGAACCCCGGCAGGTGTATCATTAAAAGCGAGAAAGCCGTATGATTTGGCACAGATCGCAGCCGAAAAACAAAGATTAGCAAATAAAGCATCCCCTAAGGCATTGGCTGCAGCAGGAATTTTAGCCGTGATAGGGATAGCAAGCTACATTCTTTCAGACGGGGATGCTACTGATACAATATATGCCATTGTCCTGAGTTTTCTTCCGGTTTCAGTTATTTTATACTCATCTGTGTTTGGTAAATTTATGAAGCACAAGGAGAATATCTCTGGCATTATGAAATTTATAGGATTTATTCTTCCGATTGGGAAAAAACATGTAGACTCAGCTTTTGATATTCAAACAATAGCAGGCCCTGGTCGTTACGATACAGGACACGGCCAGGCAATTCAGAAAGGATTAAATCGTGTATGGATTCCTTTTAGCGTGGGTACAGTAACGGCGGTGGGAGGATTGCTTATAAAGGTTTTAATTGATACCCCGGATAAACTTAGTAAGGCACTTTTGGGGGTATCAAATGGATTAATATGGTCTGGTGTGTTAATAGGGATCTTTTTGTTAATGGGGGGATTCTATGCTTGGCTTGGACAGAAGAATTTTGAGCTTGAAAGTCTGACTGACAGAGCAAAATATACAGGTTCCGATACTAAGCAGACTATTGTGCCTCTTCACAGAAGTCAAAGGATTGTTTTAGTTTTCGTAGGTATTGTGACAGCCGTTAGTATGGCGCTGGTTGCCATGGAACAGCTTACTGTGAGAGAAGCCATGTTTATTATTGTACCCTTTGGAGTATTGGGTCTTTTATCCATCATAGGATTGGGTATAGGCGTACTCTTTTATAGAGGTAGCGGTTTTCTTACGCAGCGGCGGGCCTTAATCAATGCCAGGAAGATAGGAGGCTCCATTTTCGCGAGGACACATTTTACTTTTGCACTTATTGGTATTCTAGTTGTGGCAGGCCTTACGGCTTCAGGTTATATAATGGGATGGTGGGGCAGATCCAGCAGTGGTATTGCTGATGTTTTTTCAAAGGATATTAGCGGATGGGGATGGTTAGGATTGGGATTAATAGGAGCGTTAGCAATCGGGTTATTTTTCAAGGTTATTTGTGAGAGGATTAGTAGAAGTAGTACTTTAGGTAAGATAACAGTCGGATTAGCAGCTGCGGCAGGGGCTATTGTGTTATGGGGCCCTAAAGCAGCAGAGAAGATTTCAGGCATAGTTTCTTCTATTGGCAGCGGTGGTGCGTTGGAAGCTGTAGCCCCTACACTAAATCAGGCAGACTCAATAGGAATAGCTATTGTGGCAGTACTTGTATTGTTGACTGTTGTAATGGTTTTTACGGTAGGAAGACGTAGCGGAGTTGGGTGCCTTATCGTACTTATTGCAATAACAGCTGTAGGTGCAGCGGTTGCTGCTCCATACTTAAGTGAGCTGTTAGATAAGGTGTTAGGTCCTGGCGGGCTTAGCATGATGCTGGGTCCCCTTGGCCTTGGTTTGGTGGGTGCGGTAGTGGGCAGTAGTAGAGATTATTATAATGTTTTAGGAGTAGATAGGACTGCATCCAATAAGGAAATTAAGAGAGCCTATCGTAGAATAGCCAGAAGAACGCACCCTGATGTAAATCCAGGGAATCCGCAAGCAGAGGCGCGCTTTAGGGAAGCCAATGAAGCTTATGAAGTGTTGGGGGATGAAGAAAATAGAACACTATATGATAGATTAGGTCATGGTAGCTACTCCTCGACTCGCCGGAATCAATCAACCTCTTGGATGGGATGGCAGCCTCATTCCTCAGCAACACGAGGAAGTCAGCCAGGTTTTGATACAGGAGCTGCAGCTATGTATACCGTCGATCAACAAATGATGGATGAATCTAGGGATAGAGTTCGTCAACAGATGCGTGCAGCTATGGCTGGATTCAGTCAACAGATGTATGAAGCTACGGCTAGATTCGATCAACAGAAGGCTGCAGCTATGACGTATAGTTCAATGTGGAAATTTTTAGGAGGTGCTGGCAGTAGCGCTAATCATACCTCTCTTGAAAGTTTGGTTAAGAGATTATGGACATCTTGTACTGCCACTGGTTCAGGATACCGCGGCGTTGATCAAGAACTTATTTCAGGACTAGTCGGATACATAGATCTCCCGGAAGTACAGGAGGTATTAATGGCTGCATTCTTTCATGATATTCAACGCAGCATTAATCTTATATCTCGACTTGAAGTAGAGATGATTGCTTACATCTTTGATCTGGTTTCTGAAGTTAAAGATGACGATGTTTTAGATAATGTTGGCTCGATCTTCAGTGGACTGGGACCAGACTTGGCTTGGAGTATCTTTGTTTGCCAAGACGGAGAAGGACAAAGGATTATTTCAGATAGAAGTCTGGGAATAATATTTAAGAGGATGGAAGTCGCTTCTTTAGGAGAAGTGTTAAGAAGGGTTGATAGCAGCCTTGAAGCATATTCATTGGATTATTCTTTAGGGGAACAATTAACAAGGCGTGACATAGATCTTGTAGCAGAATTATTGAGTATTAAGCAAATTGCCCCTAAGTTAGTTGTGGATATCCTTGATTATTTTGACTCCAGAGGCGATTCGATATGGTCAACGCAGGTTTTGGAGAGCATGGAATCTAGGCGCATCGCTGAGATAATGAATGCCTACCTTAGAAAGGTTTTCGGGAACACAATGAGATTATCAGACAGAGAACAAACCAGATGTGCAGGGATTCTAGGTAAATTACCTGGGGCTTTACTTTTCGATGTTCTCCCATTACTGGAAAGACGATTTTCTTGCACCATGGCACCCGGTGAACCCGCCGAAAAAACTCCTCAACCTTCTCATTCATTCGCTGCAGGTTTGTTTGGACTAGGCGCAATTTTAAATAATGCCCAGGAGGCCCTGACAGGAGTTAATTCTAGTTCTATTTTATCAGGACTGACGCAACATGTGCCAGGCTTAGGCCCTTCCTCCATTAACTGGCAGACTCTAGCGGTGGGCGTGTTGATAGGTGGGGTGGTGGCGTTGTTGGTATTACTAGCTATTCAGGTGCGTCGGATTTATCAACGCAAGGCCGATAGGGAAGCAAGAGTTAATGATACGGAACAAGTCAGGGAGGTTATTGTCTACACCGCATCATCGGATGTGGAGTATTGCCTGTTTAGGGGGCCTACGCAGTTTCCTGTAGAAGGGCAGATATTTGGAACTACACACTCTGTCAATCCAGATGAGCCCTTGCATCGAACACTTTATGCTTTGGGTGATATAGGTAGAAGCAGAGACGAAGGTTATTCATACAGTCAGATGAGGAGAGTTGACTCTAGCGGAGATAGTAGAACTTATTATTCTACAACTTCTAAAGATAGAGAGGAAGTTAGGGCTTTAGTATGTTCAGAGCCTGGACTTCTTGCTGAATTATTACGCCGTGAAGCAGCGGATCCAGACTACTGGGGTAAATGGAGGAGTGACTGGAGGATTACTATCCGCGATGTGATTGATGTCGTTGTTCGCCATGCAGAGATGGAAGATGAGCTTATTGAGGCATTACAGGGGTTAGGATTTAAGGATTGGCGGGAGTATATAAAACACTGGAGGAGCGAAGATGGCCGCCCTGATTCAGAAGGACTTTTTAGAGAGATAGCGAGATCCACTCATAGGTTTTTTATGGATTTTACTGATGGTGAAAACCCGGCATGTCCGGATTCGGTTATAAGAGAAGATGAAGGGACCGGATCTATATGTTTGCAATTTGGCGATGATGTTATTTCTCTTGTTGAAGCAGGTGTTTCTGTAGAGAAGATGGAGTCGGATGGTGAGGTATATTATGTGGAACGTAAAATATCACCGACGAATATAGGAGGATTCTTTATCGTTATTCTCGGAGGTCTTTTAGCAGGCATTGAAAATGATGTGAATGATGCACTTGATAGGCTGGATAATGCTTTGAAAAGGTATGAAGAACTTACGAAACATAAAGGATTTTCTTTCCAGTGGTACACTGCCGAAGGAGAGCCATGTAAAGAAACGAGATGGATAAAAGGAGAGGAAAAAGAAGGTTTCTGGGTATCGACCGTAGATTCAGGACTTTATGCAGCATTTGCAATACAAGCAATGGGACTCTTGAGGGAGATATCTTCAAGCTACCCTGGATATAGGGACAGGATAGATGGAATAGTACAACGGCTTGATAGGACAGTGCAGGAGATGCGATGGGATATATTGTATGATGGAAAGGATAATGGGGATAATAAAGCGTTTTTTACAGGAGGATTGCTTACTGGAGAAGGAGAATTTTTAATTCCAGAGAATGCTCATTACGATATGATTAGCGAGGTTTTGTTGGCCATTATAGTTGGTATACTTACTGGATATGTGCCAGAGGAATGCTTTACTCATCTTTGCAGATGGGTGGACCCGGAGAAAGTGCCTCTGCCAGAAGATTCTCATATTGGTACGTGGGATGGTACTACGTTTGCTTGGGCATTGTCGTATTTATTGATAGATATATTAAAGACCCATCCATTAATGCAACAATCATTAAAACAGCTTGTTGTACTGCAGGATAGAGATGCGAGAGAAATGGGAGAACCTCTTGCGCGGTCTGAAAGTTGTTATTTGGTGCATGATGATAATGGTAGAGCTATTGAGAGGTATGGGGCTATAGGAAGTAGGCGTATAGCTGCAAATAATAGAGATTCAGAACTCTTGGCAGAAGGATTGCCAGCGTCGGCCTATTCAGCTGGGTTAACATTAGTAACGAGTCCTGTGTTTAAGGAAATAGCATATAAAGTCTACCTGGATTTTATTTGGTATGTAGCACAGGGCAACTATGATCCGAAATATGGTTTCGGAGATTCAATGGATTCAGACAGACGTTTAGCTAATCATCAGGCATGGCTTTTTATGGCGTTATTGCCGTATATTCTTGAAAATAGGAAAATAATTGATGATGCTTTTCTTAGTCACCCGTGGAATCGTGAAGGAGCAATTGCCCAGGGAGATTTTGTAGTAGGCTTATTAAATGGCGATACTGACGGAAGGGCAAGGCTTGTAATGGATGCGATGAAAGAGTGTGGAGTTATAACAGCCGAAGGGCGCTACACAGTACCTCAAGGTGGAGAGATCAGGGCTGTTCAGGGCGAACTTCAAAAGGCGCTTGTTAGTAAAGGGATAGAAGACTTAGATGCTGGAGAGGTAATAGCCTTTGTGTTAAAGAGAACTCAAGAGAAAAAAGGTAGGCTTGATGGGGAAGAAGGTTTACTTTATAGAGACCCTCGAGAATTGCCGTTATTGCTAGGTAGAAATGAGGATGGAAGTATTATGAGGGAATGGGGAGAGGTCAGACAACCCGGAGGTGTAGCTGAAACCTTAGCAGCTGTTAGTGGTTTCAGTACCTTAAGCCAGTTGCCGAATTTTCTTGGAGGAGCTCAGGATTTTCCTGACATTTCATCTAGCTGGCCGACTCTCCAGGGTTTCTTTGAACAGGCATCTGACTTGGTGAGGTTGAATCAGGAAGGGGTATTGGCAATACTAGCAGTGTTGCTGGCGGTTGTTATAGTAACAGGCATAGTAATAGCAGCATTAATTCTAATAACTCGGGTCCTTCATACTTATAGGACCCGGGAGACTGAAACCCAGTCGGTTTCACCTGAAGAAAGGATTCCTTCTGGTGTATCTCTTGAGTTAAGGGACGGATTTTTAAGATTTTTAAGAGAGACATTTATTGAAGGTGTACATGTAACAGCTGATCGTATATGGCAGGAAATGCCTGAAGATCTTAGAGGGAGTATTCCAGAAGAAATGATGCTGGTTATTTTGCAAGACGTTTCTCGCTCAGGTGATATTTTAAGATTGACTATTGAGGGAGTAGAAGTTTATCTTTTGATGGACCTGGAGCGTGTTACAAGTGAAAGCTCGATCATTAAGAGAATATTGGGAACGCCTTTTTATACTGGCACAGGCGGAGGTATGGCTGATATTCTGAGAAGCGGCCACTGGACATTTTTACCTCTAAATGTACGCGGTCGTTATCTAAGAGAGTTATATGCAGGCCTCACGTTAAAGGAACAGGCAGTTGTAGACTTATTTATTGACGCATATGTAAGTATGGCAAGGACATTGCCTGAGGGATTAAGGGACCAAGTGCCAGAAGAGTTAAGAGAAAGTTATACTGATGACTTTCTCGATGATTTTCTTTCAGAGGAAAATCTGGAAAGGCTATGGCAAAAGAGGTGCCGTATCTTATCAGAAGAGGATTATAGTCAAGCACCAATGGATAAAGAAAAGTTCAAACAAAGTTTTGCTGCTTTAATAGAAGATACAGATAAAGTTAAGACGTTGCTTTCCGCATTAAATAAGGGATTTGAGTCTCTGCGCCAGGACATGCCCAATGTAAAGACCTATAGAGAAAGGGATGGGTTGGTCCATGGTATAGAAGAGTCAATGTATGCGGCGATTTCTGATTTAGTGGATATACAGTATCCATCAGGTTCCCCGCGGCCTGATTCGTTACGTATACCTAATAGGGAAGATGATTTTTACGGCAGGATGTGTCGTTTCTATGCAGAGATATTTGCCATGGCTTACGAGCCTACTTATGTAGCTAAGCCGACTTTTGCTTTATACTGTGTAGCAGAAAGGCTGAGGCAGGAGATATTTGGTTTGGAAGATTTTTTTGAGATGGAAAAATACAGGGCGAATTCGGCAGCGTTGGAAATATTCTCTGCATTTCATGATGAGTTAAAACCGTTCTCAGGATGGGATATTCCTGAAGATGTTCAGAGCTCTCCTTTAGGTGCGTATAGAGAAAAACTTCCAGTAGTGCAAAAGCTCTGGGATAGATACGGAGCAGATTTGACTCTGAAACAGCCTGATTATTATATACGCAGGTTGGTGTGGATGCATAGAAAATTGGAGAGGTTGTCTTTGCTTTGTGCAATAGCAAATGCTATGGATTTCGGTGACCCTAAGTTCCAGCAAGAGGCGCAAGAAGCAGGGTTTGATGAAAAGGCATGGATGGTAGATAAGATAGAGGAGGGGCTTGAAAAAGGCTTTTACGAGAGCGACATTGATGAATTTTTTGAGATCGTAGGCGCTGCCAAATTGGAATTTGAAAGAGTAAAAGAAAATAATGGTTGGTCTGATGATGATGAGAGGATTGATGACAGCAAACGGCCCAAGATAATCATATTGACTGACAATGCAGGCGAGACAGTCTTGGTCATGTTACTGGTTGGATTTTTATTAGCACTTGGTTTTAATGTTGTTATTGCCAGCCGCGATGTACCTGTAATAAATGATATGACTCGAGAGGATAGCAAATCATTACTCGAAGAATTCAGAGAAAGAGGATATTTTAAGAAATACGGCGAAGAGCGGCTTAAGGTGATTTCGTCCGGTGCAGCTATGTTTGCCACTCCACCTGCTGACTTAAGCACAGAGTTTTTAAGAGAATATAATGATGAAAATACTGTCTGTGTCTTTGCCATGGGACAGGGTAATATGGAAAGTCTATGGCAGGGCGAGTGGCGTGAAAAAGCATGTATACATTGTTTGACACTAAAAGACTCGTTAAAAGTATGGGGCCTTCAAAACATCCCTTCTCACTCACCATTGCTGCTGGTTAATCTGCCTATACGACCAGAAGATATAATAATGGCAGATAAAGAGGTTTCAGGTGAGACAGTTTGTCTGAAAGACCGGCCAGACCTTATAGCAGTTTTAAGAGCAAAAGGTGTAACTATTATGGGTGACGAAAATATTTATATTTATCCTGAAGAATTCCAGGGACCTTTAGTAGAAGGCATAGCAGATTGTTTTGAATCAAAAGGGATTGTTTTAGATGCCTCGACTGGCCTGATTTATTTAGGCCGATGTGCTATAGGAAAAGATACGCATATAGACGGAAGAGGTGGTGTAGTCATTAGACGAGGGACAGCAGTTGGCAGAGCTTGCCGTGTTGCAAATGCAGTACTGATTAATGCCGAGATTGGAGATGGAGAAAAAGTTCGAAGAAGAGTGATTATAGGTAGAGGCCCAGATGAAAAGCGTTTTCGTCGTGGACGATCCGGAGAAGTTATGTCCACTATGGGTCTTGCGACAATAGGCCTGCAGCCACTTTCTGTCAATAAAACCCTTTATAATAAACTCGTAGCTAACGGCGTTAGGATAGAGGGGGAACTCAGCACTATTTATATTGCTGATGGAGTTGAAATAGCGCCGGGTACAGTAATACATTCACACGTTGTCTTATTAGGCCAGACTGTAGTTGGACGAAATGTGGTGCTTAATCCGCTTGTGTACTTAGTTGATACACAGGTAGAGGAAGAATGTAAGTTATCAAGGGTTACGGCAGCAAATTGCAGATTCTATCCAAGAGTTAACATTGATGATATTCCGTTATTGCGGGACGAGCAGGTTTATCCTTATGGGAGTGTCCCTGAAGGAAGAGAGATCATTGGTTTTGTTGTTGATCCTGCGTTAGAGAAAGGTGAAAAAGGCATAATGGGGGTAAGATGTAGAGACCGGGCTGCTCTTTCACGTTTTAGTCTAATTAGTAGGAGGGCCAGGCATTTATCTTTTGGTGAGATTAAAAGAGCAGGTGAAGAAGCGAAGGTAATCGATATGTTATTAGAGCAGGCAAGGTTGGGTGTTTATGTGGCCAGTGACTTGTTGTTAAGGTTGAATAAAGATAGGCAATTTACTGATGAGTTTGGCGATAGAATTATGGAAACGATTGAAATGGTCGTTAAAGACCCGATGTTAGATGACTTTACTTTACATCAGGTTAAGGCATTTATTGGACAGATTATCTGGGTCTATGCAAAGTCACCCTTTCAACTGATAAAGAGAGAAGAAGATGAAAAGGTAATAGAGGTTGCAGAGGTTTTAATAGGTACTCTAGATAAAACTCAGGATGCCGGAAAGAGGTTAGAGCTAGCCATAAAGATATCTGCATTGTCCAATATCAGTATATTTGACAGGTTTATACCAGAGGATGCGGATGATGAACTGAGTTTTGCAGTAAGAAAATTCAGCTCAGTTGTTGCTTCTATACGTGAGGGCAAAATTACGGATGAACTATTAAATTTAATTGCAAGTAAGGCGTACATAGCCGTGGATGAGGCAGAGGATATCGTCGAGCGATTACTGGTAGTGCCAGAAGGGGAGAGACAAAATAAGACCGTAATCTTCAATATAAATAATGCCGGAGAGGTCATCTATAATATGGTTTTAGTACGGGAGGTCTTAAGACTCGGCTACAAGGTAGTTATTTCAGCTAACGAGGGGCCAATCGACGATAATTACGATGTAAGAGATTTGAGCGAATTACTCCAGCATCCGAAAGTAAGAGAAGAGAACTTTTTAGGAGAGTTTCTAACTGATGGCAGAATAAGGATGGTTTCTAACGGGTCAGTATCTCCAGGTCTGGATTTGAGTGATCTAAGCAGGGAGTTTCACGGGATAGCTACTGATAAAGATACTATAATGATGATATCTGTGGGCTATTCCTTGGCAAGAGATGCTCTCACAGAAAGCTTACCTTTGGATGCAGCATATCTATGTTGGGCAAAAGATCTTAAAGACCCCAGTGTTTTTCAAAGAGCAGGTCTAGAAATTAAGAGGGGCTGGGCAATGGCCAGTTTTGTAGGTAAAGGTGGACAGACTGCCCTGAGTAGAAAGTTGTCTTTGGAGATAAGGCATCTTGTCTCTCAGGTGTTCGGGCTTATTGGCTTATCAAGATTAGTGCGAGAAATAGCTGAAGGCCATAGTATTGAAAGCGTTGCAGGATTAGATTTAAAAGATAGCTTGGTCAAAGCGCTAACCTTTTTCGCTAAATCAGGAGTATATAGCCAGGAAGAGATAAGCAGCTTTTTAACGCCAAAACTTATTTTTATAGAAGGAGATGAAGCTATTGATGTTGCCTATAGAAGACAATTAGAGCAAAGAAAAGAACTTCTATTTAGAATTAGAGATTGGCATGCTGAGTTCAATAAGCTTATAAATGGCTTAATTAGCATAGAAACATATCTAAATGGGTTGGCTCAGGACAGAAAGAAACCAGATCCTGAGACAGTAATCGCAGTTATCCAGAGAAGGTTAGGTTTGTCTGGATCTGAAGTCGCGGCCTTACAAAAACGTATTACACCTTCATTGCACAAAAGAAGATATGATGTTCTTCTTTATGAGATCTTAATATTTGTCTTCTCTAACAGATATCCACGTATGACAACAATAGTAAATTTGAGAGAAGTAATAGAGGAATTCAGGGTCTACGAGATTCCTTTGGCAGTTGCTCTACCTTATCTCAGCCGCACGGTTTCTGCATTGGCCGTATCTGAAAGTGAGTTTGAGAGTATCTTACAAGAAGAAGATTATTTTGATAAAGTTTTTGCTGGAAAGCTCGACGCTGCGATATCTGGTGATAGTAGGGTGTCTTTACAGGAGAGGTTAGTATCGGCTAAAAGTTATGTTAGAAACCATATTGTTACTGATAGAAGCAGGAGTCCAAGAGAATATCATTTTGCAGTAAGGATGCTTTTTGTCGGCCTTCTTGGAGTTAAGAAAGCCCCTGTAGGGATAAAAGGAGTAGATAAAACTTTAGCTGATTTAATTACACCTGATGAGGTTAGTTGCTATTCGTTGGAAGAGCTCGGCGGTATTTTAGGTCTTGCCTTTAGGTCAGGTGCAAGTGTGACAAAATTAGAAGAGCGCATGGGGCTACCCCAGTATACAAAACTTACTCAGGGAATCGTAGCATTAGTCGATGATGTAAAATGGCTGGTAGTAGATCGTGTAAAGACGTTAACCGAAAAAGGCAGGCCAGCAATAGAGGCGTTTTTAAAAGATACGGCAGTACCAGTATATGGCCGTGCCATGTTTTTATTTGGCATTTTTAGATTAGCGTCAGGTGAAGGATCAAGGTTGAGTGCCGAAAATTGGACTGATTGGGTTGAAAGTGGGATACTGGAAGATTGGGAATACGATTGTTTAAATGAAGGTTCAGAGATTTTAGCAGGAAGTGAGCGAGGTGATTTTAGTATAGACTCCTCTACTAGTTGGCACGCCTTTATGGCTAATGAGCAATATCCTGCTGAATATAAGATAGTCTTATTGGAATGTGTAATTAAAGAAGCTGAAGGGAAAGAAGATACTCTTTTACATTTGGAAGCGCTCTGCACCATGTTAAAGATATATACGGATTCCCAAAATACAGTTAGTTTAGAACGGGTCAGCCAAGAGATTATTAGCCTTGTCTATGGATTGGATATAGAGAGGGTGCGCTCTTTATTACCCGGAATGAGCGATGTTACAAGAAACAACACTATTTTAATAATAGAAAACCGCATGAGATTTTATGAACTTATGTTTAACCGGATGGGTAAGTGGCGTAGAAAAATGCCGGTTTTAGCCGAATTCTTAAGACATGCCTTGTTACTAAGAGAAGCATATTTAAGCTTAGGTGGAGCAGGAATAGAAAAAGTTGATGGGGTAGTTGATAGAGTAACAGAGGTACTTATAGAGCTGGATGAGACAAATTTAAAAGTTCTTTTTCAGCAAGATACATTTAAAGGAGAACCTGGGATAAAGATTATGCTGCTTTCGATACTTAGAGAAATAGACCTGGGCTTTCTCAATGGAGTGTTGATTAGCAGTACCCTGACAGGTGATATTAGGATTCCTCTTTTAACTGACCCGAGCCCAGAAGTTCGGGAGTTAGTTACAGAGATTCTTAGCCAGACAGATAGAGGTAGGCAAGCACTAGAGTCTATTGGGCAGGCTGAGGCTCCTAATTTCGATGATGATGATGGGGCTATTGTTGAAGATAGAGCAGCAGGGGTCATGATGGGCGTGGGTGCCATTGGAGGAGTGCAGGATTTTCTTAGCCGGGGTGTGAAGGATTTTATTGTGCAGGGACAGGACGTTTTTCCGGATATTTTATCTTTCAACTGGTGGATGTGGGTTGTTGGTTTTGGTGCGTTGTTTGTTGGATTTTTGATTTTAAGGCCTTATTTACAGCAGCATAATTATAAGCTAGTCCCGGCAATTAGAGATTATCTTAGGGATATGATGGGGCAAAGACTACGTCTTGCTGGAATATGGGGTGACGGAATAAAAACTATAAAGGCTGTTTTTATTGGGCCTGAAAAGAAAACGGTTTCTTCTACTGGTTTAGTAGGGATTACAGTGGCAGCAGTCTTATTAACCGCAGGCCTTGCCGGGCCTGTAGCGGTCGGGGCTTTAGGTCTTTTGGTGGCATTAGGCGTAGTTTCTGTAATATATTCACGCGCTCCGCCAATTAGAAGATTCGCTTTGATTGGAATACCTCTCGTCTTTTTAGTCTTACCATTGTTTGCCGCACAGCCTGTCCTATCAGCACCATTATCTGATATTCCCTCTTCTTTGACCCAGATATCCTCATTGATGAATTTTGATTGGCCATCCTGGGGCAATAGGCTATTGAAAATAACATTGAAATTTTCCATAGTACTTATTGCATTGCGCATCTATTGGGTTGTAGCACAACATTCGTTAGCTGTTTTACAGCGTTCGTCAAAGGTTGAAATACCTAAGCCACGGTATAGAGCAGATATTACAGTTACTGGCACACCCGGTTTCGAACATATAGATCCATTTGACGCAATGGTGCCGCTACCTCCTTCCTTTCCCGGGGAGAGCAGGTGGAGGGTGGAGGGAGATGTACAAGAATTGTTGAATGAGACTGGGATACGGCTCGCTGGCGGACGACGAATAGTCTGGGGAATAGAGGTTAAAGCTCTTGTTGATCTGGCATTTAAGAGAAAGGGATTAGAGGCTCATCGAATCCGTATCAGGGGGTGGCAGGGAATTGGGCTTGTAATTGTGGTTATTAGGGGGTTATTGTTGGTTGGTGTTGGTGTGTTATTAGCTCTCGGAATCAAATGGGGATTTACCCAGATTGACCAGCTGTTACCTCTTGCCGGACAAGCAGGGATAAACACTCTGACTTTGGTGTCGCTAGGCAGTACAGTGTTGACGGCCTTACCCCTTGGAGTGGCAATGATGGCGGCTGAAGATGTAGAAAATACACGCCTGAAGGCACGAGCGGGAACAAGTAGAGGAGGAGCACCAGATAAGCATTCCAGCGGGCAGATGGCATGGGTAAAGGAATGGCTGGAAACACATGGAGTTGAGGTAACGCCGAATAAATGGTTAAAGACCGAAGAAGATATTACTCTACTTGGGTTACTTGGAGTAGTCGCGGGCGTAGGGATTATTTTCGTGGCTAGTAATCTTTTCTCACTCGGCTTTTTAAGCGGAATAACTGCTTTAGGCTTGCCATTGGCTTTAGTGATAGGAAGTATTTTGTATTTTCCATTTTCACGCTTCATAGCGTTTATAGGCGGTCACTTTTTTGACGGCTGGAGACATGGGTTAAAGAATATGGGTGCGGCAGCCAATATTAGTGCAGTGGGAGTAGCTATAGGATTTATTGTTAATGGTTTAATTTTAGGTGGAGTTGGCTTTATAGGTGCTCAATTTGTACCTGGTATTTTAGTTAGCGTACTTACCTCTCCTTTAGTAGCGCTCATATCAATTCCAGTGATTTTGGTCTTTTATGTTTCTCTGCTAGTAACCCACCACAAGATGAATTACAGGGCCCTTTCTTTAGCTGAAAATTTAGCTAAAAAAAGAGATGCGCTTTTGGAAAAGCTTTTAGTCAAATATGACTTTCCAAAAATGGAGCAGGATACAAGGGTGGAGTTTAGGTCGGCTGAAAAAACGGCGGGTGAAATGAGCGAAAAAGAACTCGCCATCAAAAAAGAGATTGACTTAGCGATTGGAAAAGAGAGGCCATCGGTTCAAGATAGAAAAACCGCATGGTCAAATGTATTGGGAGAACAATTTGAAGATATAGTTCCTCTTAGCCTCTGCCAAAGGCTGGTTAATTGCTATTTTTCTGAGGATGAGAGGAACAATTATTTCGATGCCGGCGCATTAAGAGTAATTCAAAGAGAGATACCGATATTTAGCATTGATTTTATTGCCATTCTCATCGCGAATTCGGGAAATCCTATCCAGGTATTGTTAAGCCTAAAAGACATGCTTGATGCATTAGATAAGCAATCAGGGGTATTGGAAACTTATGTAAAGAGGATGGATTTAAGAGATATCTATAGGGACGCTAGCAGAGTTTTCTGGTCGGCACATGATAGGGGGAGTCAGATAGGAGATGAAGACGCATTAGACTTACTCCGTAAGAGGCGACCAACTCATCCGGCATTGATCAACTGGGCAAAATTAGTTTTGTATCGGGTAAGTGGTTCTGGTAAGAGAGGACAGGCCTTGATCGCGAACGCATTACTTTTGGGTGGCGTAGTAATAGGATTAGGCATGGCTGCGTATCTTACAGGGGTTGATACGAATAGCCTGGTGCATATCGTCCAGGTAAGCAGTAATTTTCTTTTGAGGGCAGCGCCGTATCTGGCGGTAATTAGTAGTATTGGAGTGGCAGTGGTGGCGGCTGGACTGCAGAGGAAGGGATTAACAGCTGAGGACTATCCAGATATAGGGGTTTTGCAAGAAGGAGGTGTGCCAATAGATGAAGGATCAAATGGCAGAGGATATGGTAAAGGAACGGATGCATTACCTGGTTTGGAAAGCCATGCTCTTGCACTAATGCTTATAGAGGCACAGCGAGATTTGCAAAGGCAATTATCTGCTTTGACTAAGAGAGATGTTTTGATATTGAGGTGGATAGCTGAAGGATGGACTTATAAAGAAATAGGGATAAAACTATCCATTAGCCGAGGAACGATAGCAAACCGTGGGTCTCTAATTTTGCATAAATTGGGAGTTTTGAATCGCGCTGCAGCAGTAATAAAGGCAATAGAAAACGGTATAATGGAAAGACCAGAGATTCACTATAATAGAGATAATATTAGAAGACTTATCCCAATGGAAGTAAGGGTACTGCCTTATCTGGCAAGAGGTATGACTAATTTAGAGATATCACAAGAACTTGGAATTACGGAAGGGACAGTAAGTACCCGTGTAAGTTCTCTTATACAGAAACTTAAAGGGAGTGATGAGAATGAGTTTCGAGTCAAAATCGTGAATAGGATTCAGGTAGCAATCGTCGCTCCTGAAGTGATAAAACTTTATGAGGAACAAGAGGAACAAGACGATGGGCTGCTTCCCTTGGAAATTGAAATTCTTAAGCTGTTAGTACAAGGCAAGACTAATCCAGAGATAGTAGAAAACTTACATATCACAGAAGGCAGAGTTAGAAAACGTATAACTGCAATTTTAAGAAAGCTTGGTGTAGGAAATCGTGTAGCAACAGCAATTGAGGCAGTTAAGATGGGATTGGTGGAGAGACCAGAAGAGATTTCCTATTGTGAAATCGGAGCTAAAGAACTTACTCCAAGAGAATTAGATGTACTGTCTTGTCTGGCAAAAGGCTTGACCAATCCACAGATAGCGCAAAAACTTGGAATTGGTAGAGATACTCTCCGAAATTATATTAGTTTTATCAGAAGTAAGCTAGGGTTGAATAAAAGAGTGTATGTAGCACTGGCTGCTCCGGAAGTGATAGAAAGTCTCCAGAGACCTCAAGGTAGGACTATCGGGATCCCTATACCTTCAACTGATGAAAGGCCCGGGGCTGTTAGTTTCGCTATTGCCATGGTAGGTGGTATTTTAAATCTAGTTATAAGACCCTTCATAGATATGCGGAGAAATGTGATAGATATAGAACGTGAATATAGGGTAAAATCCGTTTTAGCTCAAGACCCTGCAAGCGTTCACTATTACGATGGCTTGGCAGAGAAAATGGCTTCTTATGGAGAATACTATTCAAGTATGATAAGGAAATGTTTCTTGATAGGGGCCTCAGTTTTTATATTGTTGGTTATTTTGGTAACACTTTGTGCCAATAGTTTAGCAGGGGTATCTCAACCTGTGCCTTTGCCTGTTTCGCTGTCTGGCTTAGGGTTAGGGTTGCCAGGATTAGTAGGCGCCATGGCTGTCTTATCTCCGGCTAGTTCATTGGAACCTATAGAACGAGTATCTTTTCTAGAGTTAGTTAATAGATATAGGAGTGCAAGAAAAGAAACGGTAGCTCTTCCTTCTTTAGAGGGTCTATCGAGAAAGGCAGGAATAGTACTCATTACCCGAAATCAATCCACCAGAAAACACATGATAGATCTCTTAGCTAATAGCAAAATAAGTGGGATATCTGTTCTTGGATTATCCCAAGGAGATAATGGTAGCCTGTTTAAAATACGGCAAGCTATTGAGACGTGGATGAAACAAAGCAGATCTTCTCATCTCAGGATTATTGTTATAGACATGGACGGTACTGAAATGAAGGTATACTTTTTAGAATTTGGCAGGGATACAAATGTCCAATTGCAAATTATATCTATGCGGCCTTTAGCTACTATGGCTGCTGGAATAGTATTTGGTGTTATTGGTGTTAAAGGAAAACTTGAGAGAGTAGATCGAAATTTACAAGGAATATCAAAAGGAATTCTTGAAATCGGGATTGAATTTATAGATATACTGATTTTACGATTGGTTGCAAAAAACTTATCCTATCCAGAGATAGCAAAAGCATTATTTATCGAAAAGATAGAAGTTGGAAACCGTGTGCGTTTAATTGTAGATAAGCTAAAGGCCTCAGACTGCTGTCAAGCAGTGCTTATTGCAGTTAAGAAAGGGATAATAGAGAGACCAGCAATTGACTATTACAAAGATGGTGTTTGGGATCTTGATAAACCAGAGACAAAAGTGTTAGCTCTTTTGGGAAGAGGTTTAACCAATCAAGAGATAGCAGACAATTTGGGGGTTCAGGTACAAACTATACGCTTTTATATCTCTGGTATTTTAGGAAAACTTTTTCTGGAGAAGAGATTTCAAGCAGGACTGGTTGCTTCAGAAGTCTTAACTGTTCTGGGATTGCCTGCGACGTATCCCGATGAACCAGGATATGATGGAGGGAGCGGATTAGCCAATAGAAATATAAATGCAATGATTATGGCCGTGGGTGGCTCCAATCTGCTCGGCAAGATGCAGCCATTTAGCGAGGGGCTTACTAAACAATGGGTTCATGGGATCCCTGACTTGGTAATCGTCTTGGGGGCACTGGCACTCGCTTTTGTGGCAGTTCGCATAGGCGTTTTACTCTGGCAGAGATGGATGCGGAAACGTGCCGGGCCGGAACACTCATTTATACCTGAATCTCACCTTATGATGCAGCCATCCCGCCTGTCCTCTCTTTGGGCATCTGTGGTTTCTTTGTTTAAAAAAATTAAGCAAGTAGTCGACGCTCAGCCAGTATACGCTATTTTTGTCAGTATTCTCGCTATTGAAGCAGGACTTGGTATTATTTCTATCCTGTCGGGTAATTTACCGCATAACCAGGCTAATGCAATCAGTGATTTTCTCAAACCTGCCTTGCTCGGTGGCGGGATATGGCTATTTGCCTCGACACGAAAAATGAAGCCTAGGCAATATATTATCACAGAGTCAGGTGGGGAAAAAGTTAATGTTATGGACGCCATCTTTGAAGGCCAGTTTACTCCAGAGATGGCTGAAAGACTCAGTGAAGGATTGTTGCTTCTTCCGATTCGAGAAGTTGAGGAGAGAGACCATACTGATGTTGAATATGCAGAAATCATAAATAGGGCACTCGATAGTGTACAGCGATGGGCAAGGCAAGGCGACCTTGATGCTGAAATACCAGAAGAGGGGAAAGGGTGGGTTTTTTCATACGAGGTAACAAGTGAATCTGCGAAGAGAGTGCGTCTTCGCGAAGTGGTGGAAACATTTCACGAGACACTCGGTTGGAGTAGGTCTAAACTGCACTCGTATTTATTAACTGACAAAGATAATCAAAGAGCTTTAAGCGCCAAGAGGGTGGCAAGGTCAGGGGGAGAAGGAAGAGTATGGGAGTTGAACAGAGAACTTGTCAATGCGCTGGCTGTAAAGGAGAGTAGATTTGTCCCTGTTCAATATGCTTTGGATGAGTTAAGAGAGAGAGATCTCTATGTGACTGAAACAGAGTTTTTATCTTTAGTAAAGGAGATTGGATTTGTCTATTTAAAAGATGCTTTGGTTAGGTTAAGAGAGAACCAGATCAAAGTGACTGCAGAAGAGGTTTTATCTTTAGTAGACATAAAAACGCAAGCAGTAACAGGTGAATGGGGAGTTGATATAGTGCATTTTGCTGAGATTGTAAAGAGATTGAAAGAAAAGAGGCAGATTATTGGGCCGGTAGATGAAGGTGGAGATATTATAACAGAAGGGGATATAGATGCATTGAAAATTCTTTTTATCTCTCTTTATGCGGAAGACCGTATTTTACTGATTGAAAAGATTAACCGGGCCATAGAAGATGGTAGTATCCCTGATAATCTTTTAGGTCCAGGTGGGGGAATAACTGAGTTTTTAGACTGGGTAGTAGACCAATATCCTGAACATCCTGATAAGTTAGGATCTTTAGATCGAGAGATTCGAGCAGAAGCAAGATACGCATGGTCAGTAGCCTATAAGTTTGGATTGGAGGATATAGATCAAAAAATATATATTCTTACTCATATGATTAAAATAGCCATACTTATAGGCAACACGCCTCAGGTTGAAGCATTGAATCAGAGACTTGAAACGTTACGACGAGAAAAGGAATTGAGAGATAAAGAAGCAATAGTACCTTCACTTTTACCATTAGTATCCATGCATAGCGCAAAAAGGGAACCTCGTGAGGATGAAGAACTGTATGAGGAACTGACCTTGGATGAATATGAACCTATTAGTTTGTTCGCTGGCCTTACGCTGGGTGGATTGACAAACATGTTTGGTACCGATATCTTCAATCGCACTGATTTTAAACTTGATTTTAATTTTGGTTTTGATTCCGGGTCTATTTTATCAGGACTGACGCAGTATGTGCCACAGCAGTTGGATCTTTCGGCTATCTGGCAGACTGTTAGTGAGTTTAAGAGCAGCTTAACTACTTTACACTGGGTTGGGATTGGGGTGTTGGGCTTGCTTGGCGTCACTATATTGATGTCTATCATTTCCCAAAAGCTTTCAGCATTCCTTAGACATCCGTCTACTATCCGCACTTTATTTCTTACGGGCATTGGCCTTTTGTTATATTCCATGGTTCCTCCTTCAGCCAGAAATTTCTTCGTTGCTATACTGACAGGTTACTATGTTCTCACGCTTGGATTGATATACCGCTATACTATCAAAGCGGTTCGTAATATGAATGCAGAGAAGGATGAACTACGTATAAAGATTAAGGTATTAAATGAAATATGTGAGAATGTTTCTAAGGATGATAGACTAATAAGGAAATTATTGGGTAGCGTAGAAAATGCATTAAATACGGCATTTTTCTCATATACGGAAGAAGAAATAAAAGAAACGCTGAAGAAATCTAAACGAGCCATGCGTTTTCTCCCATGGAGTTTATGGCTGGCAATACCTGCAATGCTATTCCTTATCGAGCCTATTGTCCCATATATTATTGACTTTAGCGCTTTTCTATATAGTTTTACACTTACCAATATTCAGCCATTTATTGCATCCATAGGCGTTCTTACATTTCTATTGTCTTGTGTTGCGATTTTTTATCGAATCGGGAAAATATTATTTGGTCCCGATGCGGCATCAAAGAAATTTGACCGGTGCACGACTGTTTTGAGACGGGTCAGTCGAGTTACGTTTTTGCTTGTAGTTCCCGCCCTATCTTTAATTACGGCGTTTGTTATATTGATTCTATGGTTTGCTCCAGAATTTCTTACTGTACCAGTAAGTTCTCTCCTTATGATGTTGCTGGAAAGATTGGCTTTGATAGGTATAAACAGCCCTACCTTGATGTCGCTGGGCAGTACAGTGTTGACTGCCTTACCCATAGGAGTGGCAATGGTTGTAGGAGATAGGGCTTTCACTGAAGATACGTCTGGAGCGGATGGTAGTAGAGTGGCGCCTGGCTCGACGGATTCTGCTTACGATCCATTAGTGGCTACAGGGTATTTAGCTGCAAAGCTTACTCAAGAAGAGCGACTGGTATTTATTGGACTCCTTCGTGGATGGGTTGATGAACGACTTAAAGAAGAAATAGGTCTGGAATATACAACGTTGAGCCTCATATTAGGTACCCTCAACAATAAGCTTCTTTGGGAAGGTGGTTCACCACGGGAGAAGCTCACCAAAGCAGGTATTTTAGGAATGGTAAAATCACCTTTGGAAACCAAGGAACAAGAAATACTCGAGGGATTCCTGCGTGGATTAAGGTATGAAGAAATAGCCAGAACGTATTACATAGCACTAAAATCGATAAGTTACTACGCTTCTGGTATAAGAGGGAAAATTCGACTAGAAAGAGAAACTGAATCCGAACATAAAATGACAATTTTAAAGCTATTTTTAGCACGCGGGGTAATACCATCCAGGGGCATATATTGCAAGGTCACTGTTGAAATTCATCGCTGGCTCATTGAACATGGGTTTCTTGTATATCCTTTGAGGCCGGCTAGAGAGCAGCAAGGAAGTGATGTCCTGACTGCTGGGAAGCCACCTTTGAGTGCCATGGAGGCGCTTGTTCTTTATTGGACTGTGCATGGGATATTATCCGATGGTGAAATGGCTGCGAGGTATGGAGTGAGTGAGGACAATATAAGTGTTTACCGTGCTACATGTAAGGAAAAAGTGTTTCCATTTCATCAAGGTTCGTTAAGGAGTAAACTCAGGCAGAATGGTCTACTGGAAGAAGGTGAAGCTGCTCAACGATTATTAGGTTTTAGTCTTCCTCCAGCGGTCCACAGGCAATTGTATTCGGGTCAATTAAGGATTCTTGAGGTCTTGAATCAGAGTCCACATCTTTCCAGAGAAGCCCTATCTAGATTGACGGGGTTAGAACCTAATAGTGTAAGAACATATATATTTGGATTGTGCAAAGTTTTTGGGGTACCAAAGGGGCTTGTGCCTACTAAACGGAGAGATGCCCTCGTTCCTGCTGTATTTGGATTAGCAGATAGGAATATTTCTTCGACTAGAGATTCTGAAATAAAAGCATCTACAAGAAGAAGAACTGGTGCTAAAGAATATGATGATGATTTCATAAGAAGAAAAACAAACGCAATGATTATGGCTTTGGGTGGCTCCAGTGTGCTCAATCAGGTACAGCCATTTGCTGAGGAGGCTACTAAACAATGGGTTCAGGGAATCCCTAACTTGGCAATCGTATTAGGGGCGCTGGCACTTGCTGTTGGTGTTGTTTGGCTGGTCAAAAATCTCCTCGACGACTATACGAATCTTTGGCTGCCAGAGAAGATAGTGACTTTGAACGTAGAGATTCCTGTCGAGGTGGATGGTAAGATGCAATGGGTGGAGAAGAAAAGGAAGTATGAATTAGTCAGACAGGTTGAACAAAGTGGATTTGCTGCCCAGGTTTGGGAGGCAAGGGTAGAGGGTACTGAGGAGAGAGTAGCCTTAAAGGTATTTCGACCAATTGGCAAAAATGGAAAGATTCATAGGCAAAGTCGCATGTTGGCATTTCAGGATGCTAGGCCAAGCAGGGAAGAGGCTCAGATGGCAGTTTCTATGCGAAAGATTGCAGGTATTCTTACAAAATATCCTGAAATATACGAGCTTATGCTTGAGGAAGCAAGCGCGATTTATGGAGGAGAAAATAATGACGTAATGGGAAAACTGCAAGAGTTAAGAGATGGGATTGGGCCATCTCTTGTAACGCAGGCTAATGCTTATGGTTGGTCAGATGCACATAATGCATCATTCCTTGAATTAGAATGGGAAGATAATGTGAATACTGCACGGTATGGTTATTTTTCAGGCCTGCTTGATGAGGATATGCGTCTTCAAGCTCTCTTTATGCGTGCTTTTTGCAGGTTGCTTGAGAATATTGGTGCAGAGGGGTATATACCTCAGACTTATATAGGTAAGACTTTATTTGGTACATCTGAGCCAATAGGTATAAAGTATCAATTAGGCATAACAGCAGCAATGTTGGTTTCTTTAGCTACATTTTTCCTTACAAATTCTTGGCCTGTAACATTATTGCTTTCTGTCACAGTTCTTTTTGTCCTTGGTCATTCTGTCGGTGGTTCGTTTTTCTCCTGGGATAACATTTTCTGGAGTGGAAAACGAGGAATCGGTTTAAAGACTCTTGACCTTGAGCCAGGACTTCCGCGCGGTGGACCATTAGGTGGTATCCTTTGGCCAACATTTGTCCCGAGACTCTCTATTGCAGGTTTAGTAGTTTTGGCATCATTTTTTAGTGGGATTCCATTTTATGTGGCTGGGTGTTGTGCCTTAGTCTTTTTGATTGTTACTTCGCCTGGATGGTTATTTCCTTTTGAGTTTGGTGCTGTAAGTAAAATGAAGAAGGCAGGTTTTGGTCCTAATTTAGGGGCGATGGATGTTGATGCTGCAGAGAGACATATCTCGGGTAATTATCAGGTTGCAGGAAATTATGATATTGATGAAGAAAAAATAAGCATGCCGCTTAGAGATTATCGTGAACTATTCTGGCACCTTGACCAATATAGAGAAGCACAAGAAGCTAATTCACGACGTCAGATTAATATCTGGAGTTATGGCTTAGATTTTATCCGTGACCAGGCACGTCGGGAAGCTATACGCGAGTTCAATATACAATACTGGCTGGATGAAGGTAGGATTTCCAGTAGCATGGCTACTTATCTGCAAAGTTGTCCTGCTCCAATATATTTCTTATATTGGTGTGAGAGTCATATACCTATAGTAGGCCGTGTGGTTGGCAATAGAGACTATCGAGCTTCAATGCGTCGTTTATTTACTGACAGCGATTTCTTTAAAGAACGCTGGCATGCTTACCGTCAGGCAAAACTTGATAAGATGCATGCCCAAGGTAGGCTAGGAAAATCTTTATATAATAGCCTTTACCCAGTACTAGAAGTCAATGAATGGGTTGAATGGCCGAATAACCGCCAGTTTATCTTAAATGTAGCGCTTAGTTACTGTACTCCAAGCCCTATCCATCACTTTTTAGTTGACAGAACGTATCGGCAGGAGGCAGTGGATAAGTTCACCAGCCAAGTTTCTATTATGGTAGGTCCTGTTGTAGGAATAGGGCTTTCGTTATTGATATGGCCGCTACTTCCTTCCAGGGAATTCTTTTGGGCACTGGTGGTTTCAGTTATTGGGAGTGTCGTTGGAGCAGTAGTTAGTATGAGATTTTCAGATATGAAGTTCTTAACGGAACGTTCTGAAGAGGCTGAAGAAGATTTCAAAGATTGGGTCAAGGAAGGAGCAGAACAGTATAGGATTACTGAATCTTGGCAGGAGAAATTATTGGGGTTACGGAATGAAAAAGTTATTCGTGATTATATTAAGATATATGGTGTGCAGTTAGCATCTAAACTTGTCGTCTGGTTATTGCGGATAATTTTAATGGGTAGCATATTTGTAATTACCGGTGAATTCAATGTTCTTTCTGGACTCTGGGCCTTTGCGATACCTAGTGCTATTTGGAGGACTGTTACTACTTTAATTGTTATACAAGATTATAGTTGGTGGGGCCGTTTGAGGTGTTTTTCTGTTGCTTTACTATTTGGTATTCTTCCTATACCTGGATTAACGTATCTTACAATGCCTTTTCAGATGCTGGTTGGTCTTATATTTTTCCCAGAGCGTGACAAGTTGGCCTTCCTACTTATCTTTGAATGGGAGTCTTTGATCGAAAAAGCCTGGGGTAAAGTGCCTGGTTGGGGCAGGACGACCTTAGCGCTATATTATTGGAACCTATATTTGGCCAGGATACCAATTATGTTTATTAAGAAGGTCTTTCGTAGAGATAAAAGTAAAGAAGTTGAATTAACGTATCCTAGTATTATTAGGGCAGATAGCAATACACCAATTTTGACCCACCACATCACACCCGGAGAATTATATGTAACTTCTATAGCTACACTTATCCTTGGTCTTGTTCCATTTGTCTTAAAGGCTGCGTGTGGATGGGATGTCCCTGATATAGTTCCGTACGTAGCGCTGGTTTTGGGATTAGGGTTGTCAGGGTTTTTGGTGAGTTTGGCACGATCTATTCGTCGTACACTTGATAATTTACCGAATACTGAGATACGTGCCGGGCCTATTGATATCTTGCTTAAGAAAAAATCAGAACAAGCAGAGCTTATTCCTCAATTCACTCAATCTGACCTTGTAAGACATGATGCAAAAGACCACATCGCCTACTATAGTCCAAAAGACAAAGCTATCCACATTAACCCTAAAGCACTTGCCCAATACAGAAACTCCATCCAACACCTAATCTGGATAAAGGAAAGAACCCAGCAGGGATTAAGATTACCTAGAGCTTTAAATGAGATTATATCTTATACATGGATGGTTTTATGTATTGTGCCGGTAGTGTTATACCATGGTGTATATCTGAGTATTTATTTTTCAATAATAGCAAGAAGAGAGGCACGACGTGAACGTGAACGTGAGGAAAAATTGATGGGCCGGCTTGATGAAGCTTTTGATGCCCTTTATAGTCACACACCTGTTATTGAAGGAAGGCAAACAAAGAGCGTTAAACATGCGAAAAGCTCTCTTCGTCGGTTAGTAGATAATAAGTGGAAAGGAGGAGATGCTGATAAGGTGTTAAGTTCTGAGCAACTTAATGAGCTTGAGAGAATGGCTTTTCTAATAGAGAGATTTCGTACGTATAACGAGTCAAGATTCTTTAGAGGAAAGACCCCAATTATTTTAAATTTTGAAGAAGCAAGACTATTAGCTTTGATTGCATGGTATCCTGAAGAAGATTTGAATATATCAGGCTTAGCTGAGAAGTTCGGTGAACCAAAGGACACAGTGGTGGGAATGGTTCGTGTTCTGAATAGGTATTTTGGTATTGAGGATTTGGCACGCAGAGTAGAGTTAAAGGAATTAAGAAAAAAATTACGAATGAATCTTGGTATAAGAGGTGAAGCACTAATTATTGGACATGGGGTCTTGCCTAGTGAACTACCACAGACAGTAGCGGAAATTGACCCAGGATTCGGCGAATTAGCACGGATCTTCTCGGTGAAGCTCAGAGCACATCGAGAAGCAGGGATTGATCGGCCTTTTATAGTAATGGTGAAAGGAGCAGGTGGGGTAGGCAAGACGACATTGATTCGTGTAATGAAAGAACGTCTGGAAGAGACTGGATTACAAGTCGCTGCACCAGATAAGGTGGCGAGTTGGGATATATTAGGTTACCGACCGTGGCCTAGCTATCAGTACATAGAAGAACAACATAGAGATGCTGATGTAATATTATGTGAAGCCACAGATGTGTTACCACCAGCAGGTGATTACGTTGAATTTTTAGATTTGTTTGTTGAAGTTAGATCAGAAAGATCTGTCCGGAGAAAGAGAATGAGAGCTATGGGAGTTTCTGAACCAGAGACAGAACGGATAGTGAATTCTCGAGTAGCAGCTAATTATGAAGACCATCCGCCCGATGTTGTCATTGTCAACGAGAAACCGGATAAGACATGGTTTAGAGCGGAAGAAATAGACAAGTTGATTGGAGACAATGTAAAATTCATTACGTCTATCCAAAGCCAGGGTGAAGTATCAGGAATATCTCAAGATACATTCTTACCTTTGGCTCAAAAGCTTCTGAAAGAACCAGCGGATAGAGTAGAAAAATTACAAGCTCTACTAAATACTGAGTTCCAAACCCTGATCAATCAACTTTCTGAGAGATTAGGCAGTGAACGGGCAATATGGCATATCTTGATGCGTTGGAACCAGACAGCAAGATTAGAAGGGGCAAAAGAGCTATCTGTTATTTTAGCTGGCAAGTGGTACCAAGAATTGGCAGCTATGGTAGCGGAGATCGAGTCGTTAAAAGCTAAAAGGATGCAAGTAGAAGGGGGCGATGTCAAAGGTGTTACAGGCTTACGGACTAGAACAGAAGATGAACACCACTTTATGATGTGGTCAGAAGATCCTGACCGTAATGGCACTAGTCCACATAAGGCAGAAGAATTCAGGTTTGACCCTGGAGATGTGCATATAGGAGATACAAACTATACATTTAGGAAAGAGCGGGGACCTACCTTTGAAGGTTTTCCAGAAACATCATCTAAAGATCGAAGATACCTTAACCGTTATTTGAAGAATTTGATTAAAGAGGTTAAAGCAGGTAGGCCTGTGCTTGTAGTTGTTTCTCCCCAGACAGCTGAGCAGATGAGAGAGTGGGCCAAAATTGGCTGGCTTAAACGAAGAGTAGAGCTACTTCTACAGGATGCCATTATCGTAGAAAAGGAACTTCACTATGACTCTGTAACTGAATATTACACTGAGGCACAGAAAAGACTTGCCGCGAATAGTGGTCAGTCTGATAAACCTCCTTTAGTGGTAGGTATTGGTATGGGTACGGTTTGTGACTGGTCGAAAGTCATCGGTCATAAACTCGGAGTCAATGTTCATCTTATTGTGACTGCGACTTCAACGAATGCACCTTTTACTCCTAATATACTAATACGTGACGGGTCGGGAGATGATTTCCGGCAGTTTAGTTATATGACAGGTGCAGCTGAACAAGTCATTGCTGATGCATCTTTAATGAGACTTAACCCGAGAGGTAATATTGCAGGGGCTGGGGATTTATTCAGTGGTTGGGTAGCGTTGCTCGATTGGATGTTAGCGGTTCATCTTGGCGTTACTGAGATGACTGAGGAGGAGCGAGCTATATTTGAAGAAGCCCATGTAGTGTTAGAAGATTTGAGCTCTCTTGCTACTATCATTAAGGATAATACTCCTAAAGGCATTGAAGAATCAGCGAGACTTGCTATGCGAATATCAGCGCTTATGAGCCGTGCGAGAAATGCAAGGCCAAAGGCTGGAAGCGATCACTGCGTTGCCTACAGTATGGAGGTTCAGACACAGGGTAGAAAAATGCTTCATGGAGAGCAGGTTGGCATCTCAACTCTATTAATGCTTGCACTGTATCATATTGATAAGGAAAACCTTGAAAGCGGAGATTTTCCCGTAGATCAACTTAACGAGCAATTTTTACAAGAACGAGGCCCATCTGCTATTGATGACCTTAAGGTATTCTTTGAGAGACTAGAAGAAAGACCTGAACTGTTTCCAAGTCTTGATGAAGCGCGAGACATGGTTCGAGATTTAGGACTTCCTGTATCACTGGGCGCCCTGGCTTTGGTGGATGGAGAGGAGGGTATGAGTGTTATTGAAGCCGTTGAATCTTTAGTTAAAACCCAGCTTGACGATCGTCGGTTCACTTATCTAAACGTCTTTAAGATTACCGAAGAAAAAACTATCAGGGCTGTCGCAATGGTTCTAGGCTTGACACCTGAGGAGGTCTTAGCCAGACAGACAGATGAATTACTATCAACCAGTGTACCAGAGGAAATTCCAGCTCCTTATAGAGACATACCTGATGCCTCTGATATTCCAGGATCCATTGATGATATTGCCAATAGAATAATCAGTGAATGCAGAGAAGGTAACTACGATTCATTGCATCTTGATTGGTCTAAGAAGATGTTCTTTTACCAGGAGTTTATAAAAGAGGCTGCAGCAATAAATACTGCCATTAAGAGAATTATAGCATTTCCAGCAGAAGAACAAAGTCAATTTGCTAACTTCTCGGGTTTTCTTGAGGCTGCCATTGCAGCAAGACTTGATATGATTAAGCGTTATCAAGCACCATTATCTACCAAAGGAGAGAATGCCGTAAGGTTACTTGAAAAGGCTGTACAGACAGAATCTATGGATCAGTATGTTAATGCTTATAGCACTCGTACTGAACTGCTCGGAGATGTATTAAAAACAGTTATGCTTCCTCCTGCTATGTGGTTTGTGCCTTTATTGGAAGGGGAAAGGAAGAAGATATATGAAGATAATATAAGGCAGAAAGAAGTAAAAGTAGCTGAAATAAGAAGAGAACAGAGTAGAGTTGTAGCTACGGATGGATGTTCTAGTCAATGCGACCACTGTGACATGGCAGCCACCTTTAGGGTTGTTTCTATGCCGTGGATATGGCTTGAACAGGCAAAAGATGAAGTAGGAGCACCAGAGGTTATGACCTACAGGAATGACTTTTTTGTAGATTATTACGATATTATTTATGATACAGATGCGAGTGATGTTGTAGATTTATTTAATCCAGAAACTATATTTTCTGCTGTATTTGTACCAGGTTCTGTAACGGATAGAGCTTTAGGGAGATTATTAGGGTCAGGAGAGGGGAAGAGAACATTTGTTTTAAGCGTTGCGCCGAGTGCTTGGATGCGTAAAGTTGGCGTAGAGAAGTATTGTGAATATGCAGTGGCGATTAGAAATAGAATTACCGAATATAACGATATACAAAGAGGAGATAGGCCTAGAGTTACTTTCGCTTGTTGGTTGTTTTTATTTCAACGTAAAGACGAACCGGATTTGATTGATACTATAAGAACCTATATCTATCAAGGCATGAAATCTGAGGAGATTACCTTAGCATGGTTGGATCGACTGGGTAGATTTAAGCAATTAGAAAGATCTGGTGAGATAGATTCAAATACAGTAGTAAATGAAAATATGCCACCTGGGATGAACTTTGAAATATGCGATCTTGGACGACGCATGTTTCTTGCTGATGGACAAGTTGCGCAAGGCACAGTGGTTTCTGGAAGGCAGTTTTCGTTCGAAACTATCGAGGGATTAGGTCCTATAGGAAGAGAACGTATAAACTGCCCTTATTGCAAATCCTTGGATTGCAGAGGTGACACTGAAAAAGGATGCCCAGGACGAGAAGAGTTTTTTGCTGCACAGGGTTTATCTCCTACTGGCGGCAGGCCAGCTGTTGTTCAAGCTGCAGGTTTCTTTGGGTTTGGTGGACTAGGTCGATTTTTAGGGGAGACGCAAGTGAGTCCCTTGCAGGACTTCTTTACGCAAGGTATACAACCAGCCTTATCATGGCTTGGTTCTCATGAGGGGCTGTGGGTTATTGTTGGGATTGGTGCGTTTGTTGTTGCAGGAGGGTTACTGATTTTAGGTTATTTGGCAGTTAGAAGAGGCTATCTAAAAATCAGAAAAATCAGGGACACATCCCAATTTCCTCATGGGGATTTACAACGGGAAAATTGGGCCCCGTCTCTAGTTCTCCCTTGGGTTGGATTCCCTACGGTTGGACTGATGTTGATTACTGGGATGTCAATTAAAAGTTTACCTCTTTTATTAATTGGGACACTTTTTGCTATCGGCCTTATGATTTTTATGCAGCGCGAAGAGATTAATTCGGGGACAGGTGACGAGCTTGATGGAATCATAAAAGGACACAAAAAAAATAGAGTGTGCTTGTAATGCATTGTACATATAGATTCCCGCTTGCTCGGTAATGACTTTTTCAGCAATCTCTCTTATGGAGCGTGTTCGCACTTGACAAATTGGGGTGTTACTGTTATAACTATATAAAAAGATGAGGGTTATTTAGATTTAATCAGAACTTTAAATGGAGGAAATTTGCGATGGTATATCCTTGTAAAAAGTGGATATTGGTCATCTATCTGTTTATTATGGGACCCATATTGTTCGTTGGGTGTGGTCAAGATAAAGATAAGGAAATTGGAGCAAAAAAGAAACCTCTTATAACATTCTGGCATTGGTGGACAGATAGGCAATCGATCTTGGAAGAATTTGCTGATCAATATGAAGAGGAAACCGGAGTAAAAGTGAAGTTTGTACTCTCTTCTCCAAGTGGGGATCTCTATAAAAATAAATTGCAAGCAGCTGCTTTATCTAGTACCCTGCCAGATATTATTGGGGTATGGGGTGGAGGAGAATTTTTGGCTAGATATATAAATGCCGGACATATATCTAACCTAACCGACGAAATGGAAGAAGGATGGAAAGATAGATTTTTTCCAGAAGCAATAAAACGTGGCTCTTACCAAGATGGAAATCAGTGGGGTGTTATACCCGGCACTTATGCTGTGCCGTTGACTGTTATGAATATACAAATATTCTATAATAAGAGACTCTTTGAAAAAGCAGGACTTGATCCAATGAATCCACCTGCTACATGGGAAGAGTTTATTGCTGCGGGTAGAAAATTACGAGCTAAGGGTATAGCCCCTTTTACTGCTGGATTTGGTGATTTAGGACTTGCTGAGTGGTTTCTTAATAGTTATGCCTGGAGTTTTCTTGGTGAAGATAATGTGCGGGCTACTTGGGTAGGTGAAAGGTCATATGTATCACCAGAATGGGAGGCTGCTTTTGATAAGTTCGTCGAGATGCGAGATAATGAGATGTTTATAGAAGGGATAGCAATAATGTCTAACAAACAGTCAGAACAAGCCTTCGCCAATGGTCTGGCTGCCATGGCGATGAACGGATCTTGGGCTGTGAATGTATATTACCAGATGAACCCAGACCTCGAATATGATGTTATGTCTTTCCCTCAAGATACAGAGGCTGCGAATCCGGTGCTTTTGTTTGGTGGTACAGGTATCTGTGCTGCTGTAAATGGTAAATCTTCCCAGAAACTAGAAGCCATAAAATTCTTAAAGTGGTTTACGGATAAGGAGCGACAAATAGAATATGTAGAAAAGGCCCATACCCTGTCTGCCAATAGAAATGTGATAGACGGACTTTCACCTGTATTGGCAAAGTTTGCCAAGGGCATGGAAAGGATTATACCAGATTTAGAAGTAGAAGAAAAAAATGAAGTGAGAGAGGTCTTAAGAAAAGGAATTCAATCAATAATTATCGGGGAGAAGACCTCTATCAAAGTTCTCGAAGAAGCACAGCGTCTAAAAGATAAACTCGAGTGATGAAAAAGGAAAAAATCAGATATATCAGACATAACTGGAATTCCTATCTCTTTGTGTTACCAGCTCTTAGCATATATTTGATATTCGGCCTTTATCCTTTTTTAAGGACTTTTCAACTTAGTTTCTATAGGTGGGATGGTATTGCTCCGGATATGCAATTTGTTGGTCTAAAGAATTATATTGATATTATATTCAATAACCCTATTTGGTGGACTTCAGTACTAAATGCCTCTATTGTTTCCATTATCGCTCTTACATTCCAGAATGGTTTGGCATTACTGTTAGCTATCTTGTTATATCGTGGCATTACGAATGGGCGAACGATATACCGGGTTATCTTTTTTATGCCACCTATGTTATCTCTGATTGTCGTTGGGTATATTTGGCTTTGGATATACGATGGAAATTATGGAATCTTAAATCATATCCTGCGGATTATAGGATTAGGCAATCATGTTCGGGCATGGCTCTCTGAGGCAAACTCATCTCTTATTTCAGTAGCTGTGGCCCATTGTTGGCGAGGATTCGGGTTTGCATTTATTCTATTTCTAGCGGGATTACAGACAATACCAGAGGATCTCTATGAAGCAGCTAAGGTGGATGGCGCTGGCACTTGGAACCAATTTCGTTATATAACTTTACCTCTGCTAGTTCCCGTGGCAACTATTGTTTCTGTATTAACTATATTGGGGACAATGCAGATATTTGACCTAATTATGGCGATGACTCAAGGTGGGCCGGGTTTTCATACAGAGGTCCCTATAACGAGGATTTACAAAGAAGCTTTCTCTTACTATCATTTTGGATACGGTACAGCTATGGCAATAGTATTCGGTGGGCTTCTGCTTATTTTGTCAATATTTCAGATGGAGTGTTCAAGGCGCAGATTACGGAGGTAAAAAAGAGGATGATTGAAAATGGCTACGAGAAGAATTAATAGCAAGAGAATAGTTGAAAAGTTTATTATTCACTCTTTTTTATGTTTAGTATCCGTTAGCTGTTTATTTCCTCTTTTGTGGATGCTTTCAACCTCGCTAAAATCTCAAAGTGAAGTATTCTTAAATATGAGCTTAATTCCATCTAGTTTTAAATGGAATAATTACATAATTGCTTGGAAACAGGCTAGATTTGGTACTTATTTTTTTAATAGTCTTATATATACAACTACTGCTGTTACAGGGGTTCTATTATTTGCTTCGTTAGCAGCTTATGCTTTTGCCAGATTTCAATTTCGAGGAAGAAATCTTTTATTTTATTTATTTCTGGCTTCTATGATGATACCAATCCCAGGGGCATTTATACCCCTATATATCCTTCTGATTAGATTACAGTTAGTTGATACACGTATTGGATTAATACTCCCATACATTAATGCAGGTTTACCATTGGCTATCTTTATCCTGAAAGGATTTTTCGAAGGAGTCCCCCGTGACCTCGAAGATGCTGCGAGAATAGACGGTTGTTCTCGAATGGGTATATACTGGCGCATAATGTTACCGTTGGCAACTCCAGCGTTAGCGACAGTAGCAATAATCTCTTCTCTTACAATATGGAATGAGTATCTTTTGGCATTAATTGTTGTGCGTAAAGAAGAGCTCTTGCCGATTCAGGTAGGACTTTGGACATTTCAAGGACAACATATAACTAATTATCCATTACTTATGGCTGGTTTGACAATCGCAGCTCTTCCACTGATTATAATTTATATGATCATGCAGAAGAATATTATTAAGGGGATTACAGCTGGAGCGCTTAAAGCATAGATTGCACACAAAAGAGGTTATTTTTGTTGTAATGTAGAAATAATTCAAAACAAGAAGGAGGGTAATAAAAAAATGAAAGAGTCGTTACGTATTGATAATGATTTTTTATCGGACAGAGAAAGAAAGAATCTCTCTATTTTGGAGATGATTAGGAGGAAGGAATCCGTTACCAAGGCCGATATCTCGAAAGTTACAGGCATCAATATAGTGACTGTGTCAAACTACATTAGTCATTACATTGAGAAAGGATTAGTGTTAGAGCTCGGTTTGGACGAATCGAGCGGAGGACGTAGGCCGACTTTGATAAAGTTGAATCCGAAAGCTGGTTTTGTCATTGGAGTTGGGTTGAATATAATGGACATAGTTGGCGTGGCTGTAGATCTAGAATCAAATGTCCTCTATGAGATGAGACAAGATAGGTTCAGTGGAGTTACAACCACGACCAGTCCTCTATCGGTTGAAAACGGAGAATCAACTATTTATTCTTTAGTTGAGGTAGTGAGTAAGGTATTAGAAAATTCGAAACTAGATGTAAAAAAACTAAAAGGGATTGGTGTAGGAGTGCCTGGAATTATTGATGTGCCTGGACAAAAAATCAAATGGCCTAATGAAAGAGGTGTGAAGGATATCTCGATTTGTATAGCTGTTAAGGATCTTTTTGAAGATAAGTTTGGCGTCCCTACTATTATCGAGAACGATGCTACTATAGCTGCCTTTGGAGAAAAATGGTTAGGCCTTGACCCTACCATAAAGAATATGTTGTATATGTACGCTGGGGTCGGTTGTGGCATTATGATCAATGGGCAGATATATAAAGGTAGCAGTGGGATTGCAGGAGAGGTTAATATCCACAATCCAGAATTTGAATGCCTTCCAGAAAAAGAACAGGAGAAGTTATTTTATCTATTGCGATGGGAGTTAGATATGGGTCTTTCTTATAAAGCTAAGCAAGCTATTAAGGAAGGAAAAGAATCAGAGATTCTTGCTTTGGCAGGGGGAAGGTCAGAAATGGTAACCTTCAGGACAGTAGTTAAGGCAGCAAAAGCAGGAGATAAGCTAGCTATTGACTTGCTAAGAGAAGCAGGGGTAAATCTGGGTATCAAGATAGCATTTTTTGTGAATTTCTTAAATCCTGAAATGGTTGTTTTAGGTGGAGGAATAGAAGAAGCAGGCACTTTTATAGTAGAGCCTATAAAAGAAACTGTAGCTAAATGGGCCTTTGAAGAAGCTTTTCGTATAGTTAAGATTGTTCCTTCCAGATTGGGTAATAAGGCAGTAGCTTTGGGAGGTGCCAGCGGGGTTATTCAAGAAGTATTTCTAGATGTATAGCTTAAACTTTCCTGAAAATATCATAACCGTGATGAAATAGGGGAGTTGAAATCATGAAACATTCGATAAATATCATACCTTTTGGTGCTCATTATTATCGTGTTCCTACTCCTAAGCCTTCAGAATGGGAAAAAGATTTTAAGAATATAAAAAGGTATGGTTTTAATATGATTGAAATTTGGGTTATGTGGCGATGGAGTAATCCGAAGGCAGGGAAATATTATTTTGAAGATATTGATAGACTTATGGATCTGGCTATCAAATACGATATTAAAGTCAACATGAGCCCAAAATATGATTCAGTCCCGGCTTGGATATTTAATCAATTTCCTGAGAGTCGGCTTGAAACTATCTATGGAAGATACGTAGGCCCTGTTGAATTTGCTGCAAGACAGATTGGCGGTGTAGGAGGTGGTTGCATCAATCATAGAAAGAGTATGGAAATCAGGATGGAGTTCCTTGCAGAAACTGTAAAAAGATATCGAGGCCACAAGGCATTATATATTTGGAATAGCTGGGGTGAACCGGACCTAGGACATTCTATTCACCGGGTTGTTGGGAAAGACTATAGAAATATTGAGTTTTTGTTGTGCTATTGTGAGAGTTGCAGGACAGCTTTCAAAGAATGGCTTAAGAAAAAATACAAAGGCCTTAGTGGGTTGAATAAATGTTGGCATAAAAATTATCAAAATTGGGAAGAAATTGAAATTCCACGTAGCCGAGATATGTTTGTTTCAATGATTGACTGGAGGATGTTTTTTATCGAAAGGATGGCAGAGGTAAATCTTGAGCAGATGCAGCTTATAAGGAAACTAGATAAGAGACATCTAGTTATGTGCCATACTCACGATATGAAGTATTTCGATTTGATGTCAACAGGAGTCGACCTATGGAGAATGGCTGAGCCTGGCGATGTACATGGTGTGACATTAGTAAATGATCCTTTCGCTTGTGACATTTTACGTTGCTGTGCAAAGCATAAACCTGTTTGGAGCGTTGAAATTCATGCTATGCCCGGTATGACCATGGTTTTTCCAAGGGTCCTGAAAGATGGAGAGATCAAACGTACAGTTTTTACTCCTTTAGCAGCTGGTTTTAGCGGATTTCAATACTGGCAGTATCGACCAGAGACACTTGGTAGGGAGTCTCCAGCATGGGGTTTAACTAAGCTTGATGGTACTTCTACCCCATGGTTAGAGACTGCCTCTAGATGCTGTAAGTTACTTCAGAAGAATAAAGATAAGGTGTTAAGCCTTAAAAGATTAAAAACAGATATCGCGATATTATTCTCACCAGAAAACCAGATATTTTCATGGTGCTCTTATGGCACAGAATATTTTTATCATGACTCTATGGTTGGTTTACATAATGCCCTCTATCAGGCTAACTTCAATGTCGATATTCTGCATACCCTTGAAATCAATAAAGGAGAGCTTAATAACTATTCAGTATTGTATGTGCCTGTACCGATGTATCTTGATGAGCAAAGTTTAGCGATTATAAAAGAATGGGTTCGAAACGGCGGGACCCTTATCGGGGAAAGTTATTTCGCTGCGTTGGATACAAAAGACGGTTCTTTCAGATACAAAATTCCAGGCGCTGGTTTTATAGAGGTCTTTGGTGTGGAGCAGGGGTTGGTTAGGGCTAGACGGGATTTTTCAGGCGAAAGAGCAACTATCATTATGGATAGAGATTTATCCGATATCAAAAAGGGAGAGAAAATTAATGGGATGCTCTGTGAGGAGACGTTTATTTTAAAGGGTGCAAAAGTTTTAGCAATATTTAAAGAAGGGAAAGAACCTGCTATTACGTTTTCAAATTACGGCAAAGGTAAGGCCATCTTAATAGGTTCATTTATTGGATATGATTACTTTAAATTTAGAAATGAGACGAATGAAAGATTGATTGTAAGTCTCGCAAAAATTGGAAGTATATGCAAGTTCCCTAAAATAAATGGAAAAAGTAAAGTTCGTTTAGACCTTATCTCTAATAATAAAAAAGATGAAGGGTGGGTAATTGTGACAAACCTTGAGAAGAGACGGATAACAACAGGGTTTCACTTACCCATTGCGGGTTTTTCAGAGATGGAGGATCTCTTTAACGGAAAGAAGGTAAGGCTTACTTCTGAGAAGTATGGCCTGAAAGGAGAGATTTCACTTCTCCCCGAAGAAATCAGGGTATTTGATTTATTAAAATGAGCAAATTCGGATATTTTGACGATAAGAATAAAGAATATATCATAACAAGGCCCGATACGCCTAGACCCTGGGATAATTTCTTGTGGAATGATGTCTACTATACTTATATTGATCAACTCGGCAAAGGATATAGTCGGTATCAGACAGATGAAGGTTGGGCTACCCATGTAATTTTCGGTGCTCACAACCAGCCCCAAGATAGTCGCCTTATATATTTGCGAGACGATGAGAGTGGTGAATACTGGAATGTAGGCTGGGATCCTGTGCAGAAGAAGTACGATAAGTATCTTTGCCGTCATGGCCTTGGTTATACTGTAATTGAAAACACTACCGATAAAATTGAGGTGGAATATCGTATTTTTGTCCCGTTGGGAAATGAACCATTAGAACTCTGGACTCTTAAAGTGAGGAATTTAGGTAATAATAAGAGAAACATCAGTTTATTTACTTATACAGAACTTTCTTTAGCTGGTTATCGTACTTATGGACATTTAATGTTTATGAGCGGTCATTTCTATCCAGAGATCAAAGGTATTATTGCTAGGAAGAGGGCAGAGGGCCTTCCTCACTCAAAATATGCAGGTTTTATCTCCGGAGATTTTTTGCCTTTTGGTTTTGATGCAAGCCGTCGTACATTTCTGGGTACGTATCGCCGATTAACTAATCCACAGGTTGTCTCTGAGGGCAGATGTTTAAATAGTATTGGGACAGGAGAACCTATTGTTGGCGTATTGCAGAATAAATTCTCTCTGAAGGGGAAAGAGGAAAATGTCTTTAATTTTATCGTCGGAGTTACTGATGTAGATAATCCTACAGAAGAAGCAAGGCGCTTGATTGATAGATATCTTGATACTCAGAAGATTGAGGAAGAGTTCAAGATGTTAAAAGAGGAGCGCAATAAGAAATTTAGTCCTATTTCTATAGACTCTCCGGATGAAGAGTTGAACAGAATTACTAATATCTGGAACAAGCAACAGGTTTCTTATGGTGCTACGTGGGTAAGATGGGGAATAAAAGGTTATCGGGATATCCTCCAGCATGCACAAGGAGTTATTACATTTGATCTCGACCGTGCTAAGAAAGATATTTTAGATGCGCTTTGCTATCAATATAGCGATGGGTTTGCTCTTAGAGGATGGGCTCCAGTTGACAAAATGAAATATTCAGATAGTGCACAGTGGATGGTTTCGACCATTACAGAATATATCAAAGAAAGTGGTGACTTCGGGCTTTTAGAGATAGATGTTCCTTTCTATGATGAAGGGACGGCTTCAGTCCTTGAGCATATGGTTCGTGCTCTCAGGAAGTTATACGAAGATAGAGGAGAGAAGGGGCTTTGTTTAATTAGATATGGAGATTGGAATGACTCTTTGACTTCTGTTGGTAAGGCTGGTAAAGGCACGAGCGTCTGGCTTTCTATGGCCCTTTGCCGTTCAGCAATGCTCCTTAGAGAGTTAGCTAAGAGATTAAATAGAAAGAGTATTGCAGAAGAGATGGATAAGATTTATAGAGAAGTGAAAGATGCCTTAAATAGAGACGCATGGAATGGAGGATGGTATGTATGTGCTTTTGATGATAATGGTAGGGCTATTGGTTCAAAAGATTGCGAGGAGGGTAAGATTTTTCTTAACATGCAAAGTTGGGCTATCATGAGTGGGATTGCGACACAAGAGCGGCAAGAGAAATGCCTTGCCTCTGTTGAAAAATATCTTGACTCTGGATATGGTTTTTTACTTAATACACCTGTTTATACAAAATATGATCCGCATATAGGCAGGTTGACAAACTTAGAACCAGGGATATGTGAGAATGGGACTGTTTACTGTCATGGTAATGCCTTTTTAATGATAGCCTATCTACTTGCTAATAAAGGAGATAAGGCATACTCTGTTTATCGTGCAATCCTTCCGGAAAATCCAAATAATCCTTCCAATACAGCTGTGCCTTATGTGTTTCCCAACGGTTACTACGGACCTTCACATAAGACCTCTCCAGGAAGAATAGAGTATAGTTGGATAACAGGTTCATGTGGTTGGATCTTTCAAGCAGTAACTGAGTGGATGTTTGGGGTAAGACGTACTTATGATGGACTCTTGATTAATCCATGTATTCCTTCTAGTTGGCCCTCTTGTAAGATGGTGAGAAACTATAGAAAGGCAATTTATGATATTAATATTAATAATCCAGAACGAGTTGAAACTGGAATTAAAAGATTGAAAGTAGATGGTGAGGAGGTTGATCCAGTCAGACCGATTACCCCTTTTGCAGACGGCAAAAATCACCAAATAGAAGTAATTATGGGGTAGTAAATGGATTATATATTAATTTTTCATTCTAATCTCAATCATGGTCTTTTGTTCCCGCATAAATATAACCTGCTTTGTGAAGAATCTTATCTTAAATTAATAAATTTTTTCGACTCAAGATATCCTGAGACAAAATGGTGCCTGGAGATGTCGGGGTTTACTTTAGATTACCTATGTAGCACATATCCAAAAACCCCTGATAGATTGAGGAGAAGTATTAATAGAAATTGTGAGCTAGTCTCAGGGCCTTATGCCCACAGTATCTTGGCAAATTTTCCGTATTCTCATGGGTTAAATAGCTTGAAGTTTAGCTGCCAGAGTTGGAAGAATTGGGTAGGATGTACACCACGTGTAGGATGGATTCCTGAATGTGGGTGGAGACAAGATGTGCCAAGGATGTTTGAGGAAGCAGGTTTTGATTTTCTTATCTGTGATTTTGATTCTTATGTTCAGACTAGAGAGAATATATTTATACCTCGGACCTATGCCAAAAAACCTCAAGTGATTGATAAATACTTAAAGATCGACCCAGATGATAAAGATCTCCATTTTCCTATTAGAGTGAATGAGAGACTTAAAGGGATAATGCGTAGTGATAGAATTAGTATGAGGGTTCTAAAGTATTTACAGAATGACCTATCTTACAAAGAATTGACTAATTGCCTTGATTATTATTCTAAAGGTGAAGGATACTTAGTTATATATGCTAATGATGCTGAATATCTTGGTACTACTGGTTGGTTTAATCTTCAGGAGATGGGACCTGATAGGGTTTTCGAACCCGCCCCTTATACTTTCGATAGATTAGGCGAGATAATAGATTATCTAGGGAAAAGAGGGAATTTTATCTCAATTTCTGAAGCAGTCCATAGATTTCCACCGAGGGATGGGATTATTAAAATTAAAGATGGGCTTAGCTGGCACCATGGCAGATGTTCACAATGGGATGGGACAGAAGATGCGAAGAATCTTAATAAATCTTGCTGTGAAATTGGTAAGATGATCGAGGATGCAGAAAAAGAACTTGAGAGTGAGGTGGATAGAGAAAAACTCCTTAAGGCCTGGTGGCATCTCGTTCAGGCTGAAAGTGCTGATGGTCGTTATCCTCTCCCACCTTTTAGGCCTGGTGAAAACAATGTAAAATACTGTCGCTACCACCTTGATGAAGCAAAAAAAATAGTAGCAGAACTTGACAAGATAAAAAATAACAGATTAAATTAATAGTATAATTTGACAAGATAGAAATAAGAGATTTACAAATTTGTATTTTATTGTGAGGAGAAAGTGATGAAGAAGTTGTTAATAGTAGTAGTGTGTATTGTATTTTTGACAGCAATGGATAGTTTTGCGGAACCATCAAAGGAGCATACATTCGATTTGGGGATTGAGATATCGCATATTACTTATGATGAGCCAGGAGTGATGGAAGAAGAAGGTATGATGTATGGGCTTCATGGTTCTTATACTTATCGTGCTAATAAACATATGTTGCGGGCAGAAGCTAGATTTAGTTACGGACAGGTAGATTATGAAAATTCAGGGACATTGGATAATATAGATGATTATATTATTGAAGTTAGACAGCTAGGAGGATATGTTTTTGGTTTTTCAAAAGCAACTACTATTATACCCTACCTAGGGGTCGGCTATAGATATTTGAATGATGATTCCGCTGGAATGACTACGTCAACAGGTGCAAAGGGCTATGAAAGGGAATCAAATTATTATTATAGTCCAATAGGTATAGAAGTAGTTAATGAAATGAATAACGGATGGTTCATAGGAATAACATTAGAATACGACCATTTCTGGAAGGGGAGACAAATAAGTCATATTGGTGATGCCATTGCTGGCGTTGGCAATCTTGAAAATGACCAGAATGAGGGGTATGGTTTGAGAGGTTCTGTGGAATTTGAAAAAAAGAGTGAAAAAATGGATTTTCTGGTATCTCCTTTTATAAGATACTGGGATATCGAGCAGTCAGAAACACAGCCTGTTACATATTCGGGAGTTATTGTTGGATATGGATATGAGCCAGAGAACAGTTCTATAGAATATGGTGTTAAGTTTACGGCACGACTTTAACGGAGGATCAAATGAAAAAAATTAATTTTAAATCTGGGAAGTCCTATCGAGGGATACCAGTTTTTGATACTTCAATAAAGGATGGAAAATTTTTTGCTGGAGAAAAATTAAAGAAGTCGACTGGAAATAATTATTTCTCAGTGGATAAGATTTCTTTTAGTGATAATTTGGTAGGTATTGGCCTTAATAAGACAGGCGATCTTCTTCTCTATAAAAAGGTGCCTTCCGGATTCCTAAGAGAAGTTAAGAAAGGGGAGAGGGTATGGAAATTTAATGAAACAGGAGAGTGTGTGATTAAGAAAGCGCATTGTCTGCCGCTACCTTTTTCAACTATGATGGCTACCACCCCTCAGTATTTTTCAGTCTCAGATCAATTCTTACGTGGATTTTCCGGGATTGACTATACGAAGATGTTTGGTGAATTTGATGGCCCAAATTTTCCCAAAGACCAAGGAAGGGTGGTTTGGATAAGGTTGGAAAACGGAGTTCTATGGCCTATTAATTATGCGCCAGCAAGAACGATTAGCCCAACAGAGTTTACAGTTACCTTTGGATTAGGTTCTGTATGTTTAGAAAATCGAACGGACTCTGTAGGACTGAAGGGAAAGATAACAGTATTTGTTCCATTGAATGATACTGTTGAGTTGTGGTTGATAGAACTGACTAATATAGGAAAGCATACAAAGAAGGTCGATATAATACCAACTGTACCAATCTTTGGGGGAAGTCGTAGTTATACGGAGTATCATAGAGATGTGGTGAGATTATATAATAAATCTATACACGATAATAAAACCTCGACAATTATTATATATCCTGGTTTAGAGTGGATAGAAGGTTGTACAGATCATAGTAGCATCTCTTATTTCATGCATGCCTCGTCTTCTAAAGGGAAAGGAGGAAATTATTTTTATTCTGATAGAGAAACCTTCCTTGGGCCGCATTACAGATGGGATTGTCCTCTTTCTTTGGCAGCAAAGATAAGGCCGAAATTTAATGTTTTTGGAAAAGAGGCCGTAGGAGCAATAGAGTTTTCAAATGTTAGGCTTAAACCAGGTCAGACCCTTTCCTGCGGAGTTATCAACGGCATAGCTCTTCAAAAAGAGAAAGTAAAGGAGTATGTAAAGAAATATAATTACAGTGGGATTTTAGTAGCTAAGGAGAAACTAAATAATTTTTGGCAAAAAAAATCAAAGAAGAAAACCATAAAGACCGATGATAAAAACTTTGATATTTCTTGGAATAAATGGTGGTTATATCAATTATCCATGCGTTTTTGGTTCGGAAATACCGGCCATCCCCAATTTGATTATGGCATGGATTTCAGTGGATGGCGTGAAATATGGCAGGATATGATGGGTATGATTTTACTAGATCCAATTGAAGTTGAAAAGTATCTACTTTATACCCTGTCGGGAATTCGTCTTGATGGGACAAATGCTACGAGGTTTTTTTCCAGAACGAAGAAATTCGGTTCTGATGAAGTAAATGGGTTATGGTCTGACCATCCTTATTGGACTACGCAGACGGTACTTCTTTATATAGAGCAGTTAGGAGATGTAAAATCTTTGCTTAGAGATGGAATAAAGTATTTCCGTGATATTTATCTCCATCGAGGAGATGAAAAGGATAAAGATTGGCAGGTCGGAACTATAGGAAACGCAAGGACTAAAGGAGGAAGTGAGGCTACAGGATCTATACTTGAGCATTTGTTAGTCCAGCTTTTATCCATGTATTTTGATGTAGGGAGAAACAATCTTCTTAATATTAAACGAGCTGATTGGAACGATAGTGTTGACCAGACAAGAGGAGAAAGTGTTACTTTCTCTATGGGATTAGTTCAAGATTTAACGGAGTTGGCTGATTATTTAGAGAAGATGCAGAGACTAAAGGGTGTTAATAAAGTTAAAATCTTTAAAGAGCTTACAATTTTAATTGGTAGTAATAAAATTTCTAAGAAGAAAAAGATTGAAAGGCTTGACAGTTATCTTGAAATTGTAGATAAAGATATATCCGGAAAGAAGGTGGAGATTAAACTTTCCGAACTGATGGCAGATTTGAGGAAGAAAGCAGCTATTGTGAAAAAACAGATAAACGACATTGCTTGGAATGGTAAATATTACATAGGCTACTTTGATGGAAAAGGCAAACCGATTGATACTGTATTTAGCAATAAAAAAGAAGATTTTATGATATATTTGATGCCACAGGCCTTTTCTATTATATCAGGCGTAGCTGAAAGTAAGAAAATAGATATTGTAATAGATTCTGTTAATAAATATTTGTATGATAGAAAAGTTGGCGGATATAAATTGAATTATCCACCTTATACACAGTTTGATAAAAGAATAGGGAGGATTACAGGTTTTGCTCCAGGGACTAAGGAAAATAATGCAGTTTTTAACCACGCTAACTTATTCTGGATGTATGCTATGTTAAGATTAAAAAGGGCAGATGATGCCTTTAAGGTATGGGATGGAATTAATCCTTTAAATCATGAGCAGACTGAAGCAATGCTTCCTCCGTGGCTCCCCGAATATTATGTCTCGTCAGATAATGTAAACTTCAGTGGACGGGCTGAATATCCCATGCTGACAGGTTCTGCTGTTTGGACAAGGTTATTGTTTGAGCGTTATGTGATGGGTATAAGAGGAGAAAGTGGAGGTTTAAGGATAGATCCGTGTCTTCCATCGCAATCTAAGTGGAAACACTGCTCAATGACCGTAGATTTTAGAGGAGCTAGATATGAAATTTCTATTAAGAATCCAGGTCATAAGAAGGGAGCGATTGTAAAAAGGATGGTTGTTGATGGAAAAGAGATACAAGGAGGAGTCATTTCTCCCTTTAAAAGTGGAACTCATACTGTCCATGTTACATTAGGATAGGTGTATGGAGTTATCCAGGAAAGTTTTTGCTAATTATGTTGCTTGGTTTAAAACCCCTTGTTCTTTAGGCGGTAGAGGCCAGTGGCTTCACTGGGATAATAATAGGGAACGCTCGTGTAAACACAATCCAGATAAAATTGATCCTACTACCGGATTACGTGATATTGCCTCAGTACATTATCCTCTCATAGGGCCATATGATTCAGTTGATCCAAATGTGATTGAATACCACATTATGCTTGCACAAGCTGCTGGAATAGATGGGTTCATAGTAGAGTGGTTTGGAAAAGATGATGCTAGAGATGTGGATAAAGCTACTTTGGTATTAAGAGATAAGATAAAAGAGATAAATTCAAATTATGGGACAGATTTCAGGCTGTTGTTAGCCTGGGAGGATAGCTACGCGGGAGGCAATAAAGAGGAGGCTATTTCTACATTAGAATATGCGTGGAAGAATTATATGAGTGATCAGAGTGTCTATGTGTGGGATGAGAAAAAAAAGGCCCCTATTTTATTGGTGTTCCCTTATTTTACGGGCCCAAGAAGGAGTTTTAGACCAGGTGAGCTTTTATCTATAATTGATAGATTGAAAATTTGTCCAGTTTTCTCTTACCATTTTCCTCAGGTGAATGAAGAAGGAGGGTTTCTTAATGTACGTGGGGTTGAGAGTATTTATGCATGGGTGATTGCCCATTCGTGGGATGGAACGGAGTGGGGTAAATCAAATCTGGATTTATTTTATGATTTTTTGAAAGGTAATAAAAAAAATATGGAGTTTGCTATAGCAGGTTGTTATCCTGGGTTTGATGATGTAGGGGTTGGGGCCTGTTGGATTTGTAATCCTAAAAATAAAAAAGCACACCGTTTCATTAAACGAGATTCCAGGAAATGTAATACATATGATCTTACTTGGAAACGTTTTTGGCAATATATAGAATCTTTTGAGTCGGATAAAGATGTGCCTGTACCCTGGATGCAAATTGTAACTTGGAACGACTGGAATGAAGGGACTGAGATAGAACCGAGTATTGATCGTATAGGTAGAGAAGGTGTTGATTATGGTTTTGGTTATGGGTATGAGTATTTGAAGAAAACTAAAGAACATGTTCGTGCTTTTAAGGGAATAAGTGAGACTCCAGATGAAGCTTTATATATTCCTCACTTAATTTATAATGCTCGTATAAAGGCTAAGAAAAATAGGCCTCTGCAGGATGCAGAGCAGAAATTAACTAATGCTGTAACTTCTTTCTTTTCAGGTAGATACAAAGATGCGTTATCTATCATTCAGACTGTATAGCATGCGTGTCTTCATAACATGTATATGATAAAAAGAATAAATCTATTGCTTTTTATATGTCTAATATATGCCAGTTTCCCTGACGGAATATGTGCCTCGGAAAGAGAAAATGGAAAATATGTGTTTGCACATTATATGGCATGGTACGGAAACAAAGAAACTTCAGGACAATGGTTTAACTGGGCCATCGCCTTAAATTCAATTCCAGAAGATAAACATCACTATCCTGATTATGTCGATTGGAGAGGTAGAAAGGATATCGCCTCTTCTCTGTACCCATTAATTGGACCCTATGACTCTACAGATGAAGATGTATTAGAATATCATATATTACTTGCGAAGGCAGCAGGTATAGACGGTTTTATGGTAAATTGGTATGGATTTAGTAAAGATCAAGATGTCATCAACCAGAATGATATATCTTTTAAAAAACTACTTCGTCTTTCTGAAAAGTTAGATTTTAAGATATGTGTATGTTTCGATGACAAGAGCATGTTTCCTCCTTATAATAAGCTTAAGACCAGAAAAGAGGTTATAAAAAATACAGAGCTTACCATTAAAAGATTTAATAAAAAATATTCTTCTTATAGATCATACTTTAGAATAAAAGACAGGGTGGTGTTTAGTAATTTTAGCCATAGTGAACCTTCTGATTCAGTCGATTCTCCTGGATTTTCCGCCGATGAGTATGCGCTGTTGCTTCAGCCGTACAATTATTTTCTTATGCACGATTTCCACTGGTATTTATCCGAAGATTATTTTGGCGTATCAGACGCAATGTTTCCGTGGCTTGAACAAAATTTTCATCAATTGGAGGATTTTTATAAGAGGTCTAGTGTTGAGCTTGAGAAGGCACGTATTCGATTTATCTCTGGTCTGGTTTCGCCTGGTTTTGATAATACAGGATGTTGGGGGTGGGGTACTGGCCCTCATATAACATATCGAAATGGATTATCACATTATTCTCTTTATTGGGAACATGTAATTAGACACGACCCTGGGTTTATCCAGATAGTTACGTGGAACGACTTTCCTGAAGGGTCGGTGTTGGAACCAACAAAAGAATTTAAAAATACCTATCTTTTTGAGACACTTAAACAAATAGCACGATATAAAGATTTCAATCCAGATTACTCAGGCCTCACTATTCCAGCTAGAATATACAATCTTCGTAAACTTGCAAATGGCGCAAAGAAAAATAGGCTCCCTTTCTGTAGGAACTATACAAAGAAGTTAAAGCGTTCATCGAAGGCATTTTTGGATAAGGATTATACACTAGCTAAGATTTCTCTGGATAGTTTATATACTGAACTTGAAAGTATATATTCACGATTATTTTCAGCTGAGATAAATGAACTAATGCGGGGTTTAAAAGATAAAAAGAAGCTTGAGAAAAACAGAATTATCCTATCAGTATTATATAGCTCAGTTATAGAAGAGTTGATAGATTTCTCGGATGAGAAACTCGAGGAGATTTTATCCGAGAGGACAATCGCCGCATTTATTTTAGATATATTAGAAGAGAAGGATATAGCGTTTTCAGAAGTCGAGCGTATAGTAAAATATCTTTTACGGTATGGTGATAGTGAGATTCTAAAGGATGTAATCTCTTATTTATGTTTCAATGATTCTTCATCGGATGAGTTTATGGGAAAGATTGATATGATTTTTGCGGAACGAAAGAGAGACATTAGACCCGCATATTTTAAAGACTATCTAGAGAATTGCGACTTGCAATCAGCAGTTCAGTTGATAAGCCGTTTGTCACAAGCAGCAAATAATACTTTCAAAACTGAGCCGTCTTACTCGGAAGAGTTAAGGGAATTAAAAGTTTTACTTGAATTAAAGACTGTGCAATTGTTAGAGGAGATGAATGCTCTTAAAATGGATACTGTGGATACAGTCGATATGGTCTGTTCCGTTATTTCGCCTACTAGTCCGAAGTTTTGCAACATAATAGCAAGGGCTTATTATGAAAAAAAAGATATGGAAAAGTTTTTCCAAGTGATGAAAGAAAATGGAATGGCGATCACGATAAGGGAAGCATTCAGTGAACCGGTTATAGATGGAATAATTGAGCCAGAAGAGTGGAAAGAGGCAGTTTCTATTGATGAGTTTTACAGGTGTAGTGATGGAGAAAAAGTTAATCTTAAAATGAAGGCATGGATAGCAAGAGATGCAAGGTATATATATGTGGCAAGTGAATGTTATGAGCCGTTTATTAAGGAATTGAAGGCAAGCCACGTAATAAGAGATGATAAGAATTTATGGAAAGATGACTGTTTGGAGTTATTCTTTGATACAGGATATAGTTTAAAATCTTTTAAACAGATCCTCGTGAATACAAAGGGAAACGTGCTTGATCTTATATTGAAAGATGGCATACCTGTATATGATTGGGATGGGGACTATAACATTGGAACGTCTGTAACAAAGGAAAAGTGGAGCGTAGAGATAGCTATACCTCTTTCTCTTTTAAAAAATACGCGTATATCGAAAGGTGAGATATGGGGATTTAATCTTTCCATATCGAGGCATGCAAAAGAAAATGAGCAGTGCCAGTGGGTATCTACTTATGGCCATACACATAAACCATGGCTGTTTGGAGTGATAAGGTTTGAGTGATGTAAATTGTTGAGAATAGTCCTTTTTACATGGTTTATCTTGTGTTGTATAGCAGGTGGCATTGCCTTTTCTATGGAGGAACTTAGTCCATCTGAGATTGAGATGGATTCTCAATCTCGCGCAAATAAAGAAGCTGAATTTATTAAATATCGAAATTTAGGACAATATGATAAAGCGATTGCTATTCTTGAAGAATTGATCCATTCTTTTCCTTTGGTAGTAGGATATTATATTGATATGGGAGATACTTATCTACAGGGATTAGATAGACCGAAAGAAGCTATTAAATATTTCTGGAAAGTTGTTGAATTAAATCCGGATTTGAGTTACATCTATGCGTATATTGCTTTATGTTATGAGCGACTTGGAGAGCTTGAAGAAGCAAAAAAGTTTTATCAGAAGTCACTTGAATTTTCCACAAATTTATACTGGTTTTCTTTTGCAAAGAGTCACTTATTAGCTATCAAACTTGCTCAAGAAAGTTTTTTTGTAACAGATTGGTATGTCATAGGCCCTTTCTCTTACGAGTTAGAACGAGGGTTAGATACGGTATATCCTCCAGAGAAGGATGTCAAGTTAGATTCTGTATATGAAGGGGATATTGGTTTAGTTACTTGGAGCAAGATCATACCATCAGAAAATTTAGGATATGTAAATCTGAATTCTATGTTTTCACCTAATGATAATACGATTGCCTATGCCCTTACTTATGCATATTCCGCGGAAGATCGAACTATAGAGGTTCGCATTGGGAGTGATGATGGGGTCATGGCTTGGGTAAATGGTAAGATGGTGTTAAAAAGAGAGGTGTTCCGTACAGCCTCACTTGATCAAAATATTGTCAGGACGAGATTTTCTAAAGGATGGAACATGATTTTGCTTAAGATTGCCGAGACAAGTGGAAGTTGGGGTTTCTATTTTAGAATTACAGATATGCAGGGATTCCCTATAGAGGATATCGTGTTTGATACAGAACGTGACGAAGTTAGAGCAAAAAATGTTATTAAAGATATACATGCCAGGAGAATGTTAGAGCTTGCAGGAATCGGGTTGATTGTTGTTATAGCAGGTGTTTTTATCTCGTGGGTTTTTGTATATCTTGGCATCCGAATATATCAAAAAATAGAAACCCGTCGTATGCAGCAGAGATTTATGTTGAATGTTTCTCATGAATTAAAAACACCTTTGACTGCTATGCAGATATCAGTAGAAACCCTGCAGCAGTCACGGATAAAAGATCCTGAAAAAAATAGGCGTTATTTAAATCATATTTCGGGTCAAGTCAGCATATTAACACAATTCATAGAAAACATTCTCAGTTTTTCTAAAATTAAGCGCGGTGTGAGAGAATATGATTTAAAAAAACAAGATATTGTAGAAATTGTTAAAGAAAGTATAGCTTTTTTTTCTACGGCATACATAGAAAAAACTCCAAACATAAAATCGACTTTTGGAACCAGTCCTGTATATGTCAATATCGATAAAGATGCGATTATACACGTAGTTCTTAATCTCCTTAATAATGCTCATCATTATTCAGATAAGAATCAACCTATAGACGTCATTGTGCGTTGTGAACCCAAGACTCGATACGCAGTTATTGAAGTTGTTGATAGAGGTATCGGTATACCTAGAAAAGAGATAAAGAGAATATACGGGGAGTTCTATCGTGGAAAACGAGGGTCAGGATATTGGTCTAAGGGCAGTGGACTGGGATTAGCATTAACGCGATATCTTGTTAAAGCGCACAAAGGATACATTGAAGTCCAAAGTACCATTAATAAGGGTAGCCGGTTTATCGTACGATTACCTTTATATGAACAATAAATAACATATCAAGGGGAAAGCCGATGGGAAAAATTTTAGTGATTGAAGATGATCCTGTAATTCTTGAAGGTATAGTAGATAACCTGGAACAGGAAGGATATTCTGTTATTACAGCAATGGATGGCAAAACAGGTCTAAATATGGCATTAGACTCATCACTTGATTGTATTATTCTTGATGTCATGTTACCCAAGATGAATGGCCTTGAAATTTGCAGAGAATTGAGAGAACGCAATGTTAAAAGGCCCATACTTATGTTAACTGTAAGATCTGATGAGGTTGATAAGGTGCTTGGATTAGAAATTGGAGCTGATGATTATTTAACAAAACCTTTTAGTATTCACGAACTCATAGCGCGTATTCACGCGTTACTTAGAAGAGTAAAACGACAGCAAACTGTGCGTTCTCTGGATACATATTCATTTGGAGACGTCCATATCGATTTTAGGAAATATAGAGTCAAAAGAGGCTCACGGATATATCGTTTAAAAGCGAGAGAATGTGAGGTTTTGAAGTATATAATTGAACGAAAAGAAGAGGTTGTAAATCGCAGTGATATTCTGAGAGATGTTTGGAATTATAAATTTGCGCTTTCAAGCCGTAGTATCGATAATTATATTGTTCGTCTGCGAAAAATGATTGAGAAAGACCCTGCTAGACCAATACATATCTTAAATGTTAGAGGGGTCGGCTATAAGTTTATAGATTAGTTTAGTCTGCCAATATAGAGCCTTCCATTTACCTCCTTATCTTCATATTAAAGATTACATAAGTTTTACACTTCTGTGACAAACAGTGACGAATTATCTGATACACTTTAGAGTGAGAGGTTAAAAAAGCCGTTCTTTTTGTGAAGATATAAAAAGAACAGATAATCGATGTGTTTTTTTAAGATCTTGGCAGAGAAAATATGGAGGTGTTTTATGATGAACTTTAAAAGAATTAATAATTTAAAGGTTAGAGCATTATTTATATGTCTATTATTTATTTTAAACACCTCTGTATATGGTATAGAGATATCTAATAAAACGCACCTCAGGATACCGTTTGCAACTGCAATGGATAGTGATGGTGTTCGTGGAGGAGCCCCAGGGTTTATAACAAAATTTCAATATTTAGTCGCAGAACAATGGATTGGGAAGAATAATGCATTGAGCTCAGAAAATAGGCGGGAGGATTTAGAAGCGGAGTTTGGCGTAGAAGGCGAGATAAAAATATATATTGTCCCGGGTTTTTTGAAAGGCACAAGTCTGCCAGCTTATTTGAAAACTAGAGCAGGTATTGTCATTGTGGATGCTGATACTTTTAATCAAGAAGACGGAAAAATATTATTACAACATGAGGTAGAGGAACTTGCAGTGACAATTAAGTACAGAGACAGAGATTCCGAATTTGCACGTATACCTGATTCAGAAGAACGTAAGCAGGCATTTGCTGAATATTTAGATACAGGTGATCCTGATGAGATTAGAGCTTTGTTGTTGAGCTTTCACGATCACGATAGTGTAACTCGATTACCTGCAAGGCTCGTGGAACTAATTAGAGATGTAGAAGTGGAGGAATCACCTATACGACGGGCTGAAGTACCTGACGCAGATAGGCCAGTACGTGGAGCAGGATTTTCTAGACGAGATTTCCTTAGATTTACAACAGAAATGCTAGCTCTACCAACATTAGAATCAGTTTATCGAACGCTGCATAGAGGCATATCAACAACTGCTGCTGTTGTAGACCTAAGGGCTAGAAGAGTAACCGCGGAGGGACAAACACTGGAACCTGGATTTGTTGTTTCGCTATATACTGTTATAGAGGAAGGCAGTTGGCCTTACAGTGTTGGCGGTGGCATGAAGGCTTCAGTTACACTTTTACCTCAAGAAACAGGTTATGCTACGGCAGTTGTTAATAAAGAAGGAAGCGAGGTAACACTTCTTAATGCAAGAGGAGAAGGAATTACAATTACATTACCGGGTGGTACAAATGTAAATGTAGATCAGCCCATAGCTATTGGTGATTTCAATGGTGATGGTCAGTTCAAGCTTGTAATTATGCGTAACATAGAGGATGGAGTAGATGTTATAGCTGTAGATATAAATACTGGTACAGTAGAATGGCAACAAGAGATTCCTGGAGTAACGAGTGGTAGAGGAGTGGCGGTAGGGAATAATGTTATAGGAGCAGGTCAGCAAATAGTTGCTGTAACAGGAGAGAAAGTAGTACTATTAGATTCGGGTAATGGAAATGTGATCTGGGAAAAGGAGTTTCTTCTTAGTGATTCAAAGGTACCGCCGGTTTTGGCTGATGTTACAGGCGATGGTTTAGAGAATGTAATAGTTGCAGATATGGAACGTGTTTATGTTTTAGATAGGTTTGGAGAAATTTTATGGAGTACAGAGTCGTTAGTACACGATCCTATATCAGGGAATAAGATTGAGCATATTTCAGATATTGTGGCTGGAGATATTGACGGTGACGGGAAGATAAAGATTGTAGTAGGAACAGGCAATCAATCTACCCCTACTGGCTACGGTGTCGATAGGGATATTTATGTACTTGATGGTCAGACAGGTGAAGTGTTGCATAGGCATGAGATTTCAGTATTAGTGCCTCTTATTTATGATGTTAAGTTATCGCTTGGCGATGTTATGGGAGATGGGATAGTCAGGATTGTAGCGACGTATGGTTACGGGATCATTGTTTTAAATCCGGATTTGACAACATTATGGGAGACTTCTGTGGACTGGCGATGGTATCCATCAGCAGCTGCAATTGCTGACATAGATGATGATGGAATTTGTGAAGTAATAGTTCCTTTTAGTAGAGATGATAAGAAATACCTTGGTGCATGGCGTGGTGATGATGGTACAGAGATAGAAGAGTTTACGTTAGAGATGGAACAGAATTGGACATTACAGCCTGGGATAAGAGACTTCGATGGGGATGGAAGGATGGAACTTGTTATCAATGCAGAAACTTCGGGTCCAGGTAACATTTATGCATTTGAGGTAATAATTGGTAGTGCTGGACTTGTTGAATGGGAACAAGATAGGGGAGATGGACGAAAGACAGGATATTATGGTGAGGCCCCATCCCCAATTTATATAGGCATGCCTACAATAGCGTGGCAATATAAGTATGGAGGAGCGGGATCAGATGAGTTTCATAGAGTTATTAGGAGCTCTGCAGGAGGCTATATTATAGCAGGTAACAAGAGTATTAATGATGGAGAAGTAGCAGGTTGGATTGTTAAGTTTGATACAAATGGGGTATTTGCAGGCGAATTTACATTTGGTTCTATCGGAAATAATGGCTTTAGAGATATTATAGAAACTGGAGATGGTGGTTTTCTGGCAGCAGGGTGGGGTTATGACCAGGATGGAAGATTGTACATGCGGGCAGTTAAGTTAAGCTCTGATTTAGAGGTAGAATGGGAGAGTATGTTCGGAGTAGAAGCTGAAAATATATATGCCAAATCTGTTGTTGAGGCTGATGATGGTGGATATGTGTTTGTGGGGACTGCAAACGATTATATTTTTGTAATAAAAATTGATTCTTCAGGAGAAGTCGTATGGCGTGAGCAGATGCCAAGTGCTCACGATATTTGTTCATATGCCAGTGATATTGCCAGGAGACAGGGTGGCGGATTTATTGTAGTAGGGTCTGAAGTTGAGGAGACATTTAATTATAGTACAGATATAGTGGTATATAACCTTGATGAATTTGGGCAGGTGGAAGGGGGCGTGCAATATATAAGCACGGCAACTCATGAATCGATGAATTGTATTATTCCTACAGCAGATGGTGGATTTATTATGGGTGGCTGGGTAAGATGGCAGCCTGATTGGCCGGAGACAAAAGATGCGTTGGTTATTAAGTTTGGACATGATCTTAATGTAGAGTGGAAGAGACAGTTTTATGTACCTACACCACTAATTGGTGTTAATTTTGGTGCAGAAGAAATCACCTCAATTATAGAGTTGCCTGATGGTAGATATGTTGTAGTAGGAAGTTATAAAAAGGCCAGGTATCCTCTTACTGGTACACACGATGTTTTCGTTGCTGTATTGCGTCCTGATGGGACAGTGGAAGGCATAAGGATACTTACCGAACATGATGATGGTATAAATGATATAGTAAGGGATATAATGTTAGGGACAGATGGAAGATATGTTATGGTTGGAGCCACGGAGAATAATAGTGCAGGAGGGTTAGATGGATGGGTATTTGGCGATTCAAAAGATATAGGAGCAAGAGTATATTTGCCAACAGTTTTAAGGCAGGCTCTATCCCAGCCACAGACTGGAGCGCTTACAGCTACATTCATACCGATAGGATCTGAACGATCTCCAATTTCTCTAACAGAATTGCACGATACAGTAGTGTTATTTTTAGGTGACGGAGCAATGGCTAATCCAGAGGGATTCAGAGATGCACTGAGTCAACTTCCTGAAAATAATAGAGCAGTAGTAATAACAGATTCACCGGAAGATTTTCATAGTTTTTGTGTTGATTTTCATTTGTTAGATTTTGATATTTTTATAAGAACACCAGCACAATTAGGTTTGGCAGATTTTGATTTGGAACAATTCTGGGCTACAATAGTTGGCATTGATCTTCAGTGCATACCTTTAGCTGACGACCTTTGTAGTCAATATAAAGCTTTGGAAAGAGCAAGAGACGAAGTTTAATAGTTATAGTAAGACCTTTCTCACTTTCCAGGCACCAAGAGATTTATGTTATAAAATAGTGAAATGTCCGGTTTATTAACAAATGAAATGTCCGCTTTCAAAGCGGGATATGGTAATATGCGTAGCTTAACTATGGAGGTTAGTTATGCAGGTATATTATCCAGAATCCGCACTGGAGCGGGCAAT
>JAHJHC010000042.1 GCA_018824145.1 Candidatus Omnitrophota bacterium
AAATGCAAGTATAGCTGCAGCACCTGCTGCAAGCAAGGAAGCTGAAGCACCTAAAGAAGAAAAGAAAGAAGAACCTAAGGCAGAAGCTGCTGAAGGTTTAGCTTCATTATTTGGTTAATAGGATTTTTCTTATTATAAATAGTGGGGCTGAATTAGCTCTGCTAATGAAGATGAAGCTAAATTAGCTTTGTCTGGATAATGGGGCTGTGTTAGTTGGAGTTTTAGAATATTTATCTTATTAAAATATTTTTATTTTATTCCCTATAAATTTTCGGTTAAATAAAATATAATCTTCAGAAGTGAAAACTTACCATAATACCTTTAGTGTGGTCTTGAATAAAAGGCGCAAAACTTACATTGTTTTCCTTTGCTTTTTGATGGGCATTGGCCACCAACTCACCCATAGTATATCCAAGGATACTACCCAATAGTACATTCCAGGCATAATGCTCATTATCGTTAACTCTCGATAGTCCTACGAGAAAGGGAATGCCATAAACAACCAATTTTCCAGTGTATTTTGTCAATCTTTCAATCTCATTAGCATCTGGCTCAATTTGAAGATACTGCCTGTTTAATGGCCCTGCTATAGAGGCAGAAATAGCAGCATGCCCGGAGATGCCATGTCCACCGGTTTTTAAAAAATGCATATCACCGCCCTCATATGGCCTATCCTCAGCAAAGACAAACTGACCGATACCGGTTAGAATACCCGTATAAATAAGGGATTCTGCCAACATCAGACCGGTTTCTTTCTCTCTTGAACTTTCAGTCAGAGAGCCTAAAGAATAAAACGTAGCTCCTATACCGCCAACTACGAACACATCTCCTAAGGATTTTACATATTTGGCAATATTGTCTGTTGTTTTTGTCCGGTTCTTTTGAAATTGCCTATTAATATCCTCTTTTTCAGCATACATTATTCCTGCAGCTCCCAATACTGTTCCTAATGCAATGTAACTTTTTTTATCCATCCCTTGAGGTGTCTCAATTATATATTTAACATCAAGTTTTATCTGTTCTAATGTACCTATATCTGCCGGCTCTCTTCTGGAGCCCTCCGCATTCGCATTCGATTGCCAACAAAAAATTATTGATAGCATTAACACATAATTAAATATTACATTTTTAAAATATCTCAATTTCAAAATCCTCTTATTGCAGTTTTAGGCTATACTATGTACCGCGCATCTAACTCATTATATAAATTGTTTCTTCTTACGCTTTATAAATTCTCCGGCAAGGTCAAATATTCCTAAAATAAATGCAACTATCAATAACATCAATATTTTTACATCCATTGTTTCGTGTTCTACCATTATCTCGTCTTTTAAATGAAATGCTATCATAAGGATTATTACCCAGAGAAATAGTTTATATTCATGGTTTTTGAGCAAACGCTTAAAACTAAACGGCCATTTTTCACCTTCACGATAAGCAAAAATAGTCGGGAATACAGCTGGGATTTTTTTCTTATACCTAAGATATTCGCCTTTAAATTTTACCTCTAACATAGTCTCCTCTTTTTTTATTGTGCGGTAATACACAATAGTCATAAGGATAATAAATAATGCCCCTATATAGTAAATTTTTAGCATAATAACAAAACCTATAGCAAGAAGCATTGTACCCAAGTAAAGCGGATGCCTAATAAACGAATAAGGGCCTGAGGTAGTGAGTTTCTCCATCTTTATTGCATATCCGTTTGCCCATAACCTAAGAAGTAATCCGGCTATAATAAAGCATATGCTTTTCATTATTGATTTGTCATCGGAATTTGAGAAGAGAATTGCAAATACAGCGAGAGGATATATTATTGCAAAACGTAACTTAGACCAGCGTTTGAATCTTTCCTTGATGTTCATATTAAAATTATATCCCAAAGAAAAATCTCTTGCAATTTATTTCAGCATAAGGGCTATAATTTACCTTGTAATTCCTGGCACGCTTTTGGCACTCAAAGTGTTAAAAATTGGTCCAAAATGGCTGTGGGGCAGATTTAATCTCGAAAAAGAGGACAATCAAAGCTAAATTTAATATCAAATAAAAAGCTCTACTATATCTGTAGCGCCAATAATTCCAACAAGCTTATTTTCTTTAACTACAGGTATCGTATGGATATTATGTCTACACATTAACTCTAAAACTTTCTCAACAGGTTCATCTTCTGTTACCGTATTAACTGACGTAGTCATATTCTTCCCAACACTAGTATCCTCTTTTTGTCTTACAAGCGCATCTTTAATACCTATCCCTGGTTTTAGTTGCTCAATGTCCTCCCAATAAACGATGCGTTGTAAGATCTTCAACATGTCAGTCAGAGTGATGACGCCTACCAAAACTCCATCCTCACCCACTACAGGAACACCATGAATCCTCTTTTCCTTTAAAATAGAAACAAGCTCTTTAAGAGAAGTCTTATGGGTAACAGTGATAACATCTTTAGTCATAATATCTTTGACTTTCATATATCTCTCCTTTTTGTCCAAGTATACCCTACATACCCCAAAGTTTCAAATTCTGTGTATAAACGGCAAAGTCAATACCGCAGCCTGGACCGTAACATGTGAATATAGCTTATTATTTTTAAGCTCGTTTGGAACGCTTGCGGATAAGGGGGTCTAAAATCTTTTTTCTTAACCTGAGATTTTTTGGAGTAACTTCTAAAAGCTCGTCCGGACCCAGATATTCTATGGAAAGCTCCAGTGTCATTTCCTTGGGAGGCGTAAGTATGATAGCATCTTCAGAACCTGCAGCCCTCATATTGGTAAGTTTTTTTGTCTTACAGGGGCTTATATCTAGATCCTCGGACCTGGAATTCTGGCCGATAATCATGCCTTCGTAAACTTCGACATTCGGGCCTATAAATAATTCGCCTCGTTCCTGCGCATTATTAAGGCCGTATGATGTAGAAACACCTGTTTCGGAAGACACTAAAGATCCGTGAGTATTAATAAAAGAAAGATTCTCGTCCATAGGTTCATATTCATCGAATGCATGGTTTATTATCGCAGTACCGCGCGTCTTTGTCATTAACACGGCTTTTAAACCGATAACAGCCCGCGTTGAAATCCCGTATTCAAAATAAACCACACCTTTTGCGCCCTGGAACATATTTTTAAGACAAGCCTTCCGTCTGCCTACCTCTTCTATGACGACACCTTGATATTCTGAAGGGACTTCAATGGTTAAAAATTCAAAGGGTTCCATAGTTATCCCGTCTTTTTCAATAAATATTACTTCCGGCTGGGAAACCTGCAGCTCATAACCTTCACGCCGCATAGTTTCTATTAAAATCGCCAGGTGCAATTCCCCTCTTCCGGACACTAGAAATGTATCAGGGCTTTCTGTGTCATCCACTCGCAACGATACGTTTGTCTCAATTTCTTTAAAAAGCCTTTCGCGAAGCGCTCTGGAAGTAACATATTTACCGTCTCTTCCGGCAAAATGGCTTTTATTTACGCCGAACATCATTCGGACAGTCGGTTTTTCTATTTCAGTAGGATTAAGCGGCGAAGGATTATCGGCATCAGTTATAGTGTCACCTATGCCTATTTCCTCAAATCCTGCCACAGCCACTATTTCTCCTGATTCAGCGCTATCGCGTTCTATCTGCTTAAGACCTTCGTAACTTAAAATAGCTGTAACCTTGCAAAGTTTCTGGCTCCTGTCCCTTCGGGCAAGAATAACATTCATGCCCTTTGCGATAGAGCCTGCTGTAATTTTTCCTATACCCATCTTGCCTTTATAAAAATCCGAAAGAAGCGCTAACACTAAAATCTGAAGAGGCGCATCCGGATTTACCGCAGGCTTTGGTATTGTTTCCAGAATAGTGTCCAAAAGAGGCGCTATATTATCCGAAGGTTTGCTTTGGTCCAATGTCGCAAAACCTTTTAACGCAGAAGCGTAAACAATCGGAAAATTCAACTGCTCCCCTGTCGCGTCAAGCTCGCAGAAAAGATCAAACGTACGGTTTATTGCATAGTCTATCCTGGCATCAGCCATGTCTATTTTATTGATTACAACTATTGCTTTATGTCCCAGTTCCAGGGCTTTTCTGAGCACAAATCTGGTCTGCGGCATTGGCCCGTCCTTGGCATCCACCAGCAGTAAAACCCCGTCTACCATTCTTAAAGTCCGCTCAACCTCTCCTCCGAAATCAGCGTGTCCGGGCGTGTCCACTATATTGATCTTTGTGTCTTTATAAATGACGCTGGCATTCTTGGCCTTGATAGTAATGCCGCGCTCGCGCTCCAGATCCATGGAATCCATGATACACTCGCCCATTTCTTCAATATTGCGGTCTACGTGAGTCTGGCGCAGTATACTATCTATAAGCGTGGTCTTTCCATGGTCAACGTGCGCAATAATAGCTATATTTCTTATATTCGTTTTTTCTGTCATAAATTTTCTCTGATTATTTAAGATTACAGAATGTTATATGATACTACTTTGGTATAAAATACGCAAGCCTTATATTTATCTCGGCAGGTTGAATATGAAATTTGAGCCTTTGCCCGGGGAGCTCTCTACCCTTATACGGCCTTTATGGAGGGTGATTATGTCTTTCGCTATCGGCAATCCCAATCCAGTGCCTTCTTTTTTCTCAGCCAGTACCCTTACGAACTTATCAAAAATCTTTTCCGTCTCCTTGTTGGTCATGCCCGGTCCGGTATCCTGTATATCGACCTGTACCTCATCCTGAAGCTCCACCAGTCTCAAGGCGATACCCCCTTTATCCGTGAATTTCATGGCGTTTCCTATCAGGTTCACGAAAACCTGCGTTAGCTTATCACGGTCGGCGCTTATCATAACCTTTGAGTCCGGAAATTCCTTTTTCACGCCTATACCCTTGTCCCTGGCAAGTTTTTCAAATCCCTTCAGCACCTCTTCCGCCAGTTCCTTTATATCAAGACCTTCTTTCTTAAGCTGCATCTTTCCTGATTCTATCTTGGACAAATCAAGAAGGTCGTTGACCAGCCTAGTAAGCCTCTCAGAGACCTTGAAAATATCCCCCAGTATCTCTTTTTGTTTCGGCTGGACCTCGCCCGCATACCCCTCAAAAATATTATCGATATTGCCTTTTATTATAGTGAGCGGGGTCCTGAGCTCATGCACGACATTCGCCACAAAATCAGATTTCATCCTGTCCAGTTCCATTAATTTCTTATTTGTCTTTTCGAGCTCATCTTTTTTGAGCGCTATTTCTTTCCGGAATTCCTCTCTTTCCAGCCTGGACCTATATTCCGCTATCGTCTTCCTGATCATCAGCGGCACGGAATCCTCATACCCTTCCCTCTTAGGCAGGTAGTCAAACGCGCCTTCTTTCATTAGCTGGGCCGCAACCGCCTCATCACCCTGGCCTGTTATCATGACAATAGGTGTCTTGATAGCTTTTTTAATGACTTCCCGCAATGTCTCAAGCCCGCTTTTTTTTGGAAGGTTGTAATCCAGCAAAGCGATATCGAACGCGCCTTTCTCTAAGGTAATTATGCCGTCTTCCCCTGACACAACATGCGTAATATCATAATCAAATGAATTATCCCGCTGGAGCTTTTTTTTAACTATCAAGGCATCCGTAGGATTATCCTCGACCAGCAAAACCCTGATTTTTTCCTTGCTCATATATTCGTCTCTTTCGCGTTTTTCTTGGGCAGGGTAAAGTAAAACGTGGTGCCCTTACCGGCCTCTGAATCCAGCCAGATCTTCCCTCCGTGGTTCTCGACTATCTTTTTAACTATGGTAAGACCCGCCCCGGTGCCCTCATACTCACCTTTGGCGTGAAGGCGCTGGAATATCTGAAAGACCTTGTCGTGATATTGTTTCTCTATACCTATGCCGTTATCCTTCACAAAAAACTCATACGAATCTCCCTTGTCCGAATAGCCAAGCTCTATTACGGGCCTTACGTCTTTTTTCGAGTACTTTATAGCATTGGAAACAAGGTTTGAGAACACTTCCGATACGCGTATCCCGTCACACATTACCTTCGGGAAATCGCCGGCTATCCTCAGGTCCGCCTTTTTCTCTTTGAGGGAATACTGCAGGTTCTTTTTTACATCCGATAGCAGCGCGTTCAAATCCACGTCAGGCTCTATATTTTTTATCCTGCCTATACGGGACAGGTTCAGGAGGTCCTCAATAAGATTTGTCATGCGGCTGCTGGACTCAGATATGGTCTTAAGGTACTCTCTGCCCTCATCGTCAAGCCTATCCGAGTATTCTTCCATTAAAAGTTTAATGAAGGCCTTGACGCCCCTTAATGGTTCCTTTAGATCATGTGACACTATATACGTAAAATCATCCAGCTCTTTATTTTTTAAGCCCAGTGCGTTGTTTGCCTCCGCGAGCTGGGTCGTCCTTTCCTTTACCTTGTTCTCCAGATTCGTATAAAGTTCTTTAAGTTCCCCGGCCATCTTGTTAAACCCTTCCGCCAGATCCTGTATCTCATCCCCTGTCTTTATCTCAAACCTGTGGTCAAGGTTCCCTTTTCCTATTACCTCCGCGCCTTCGTAAAGCTTCTGAATAGGGTTAGTGATGGAGTTGGTGGTGTAAAAAATAATGAATACCGCTATAAGCGCCACGACGCCTATTATCACGAATATTGTGGTGTTTATCACGGCTATCTGGTTTTTAAGGTACTTCTTATTATCCTCTATCTGTAACAACTCTTTGGTCACGGCCTTGTCCAGCTGGGCATTGAGGTCCTCTTCCAGTTTTACCAGGGTCCATCCCCTCCCCTTCATTATCTTATCCTGGGCGTCAATGACAGCCAATAACACGGTATTGAACCTATCCAGGTCGCTTTCTATCTGTTTTATAAGAGAGATTTCTTTGTCCGAGCTTACGAGATTCCTGTATTTATTCACGTACTTTTTTAAATTAAAGTATGTTTCTGAATATATATCCTTATATTGCGCGTCCTGTTCATTCAGGTAATTCGCGACTATCCTTGACGCGCTGGAAAATTCGTCTCTCATCCTGGCCAGTACCCACCTGGCGGGTATGCTGCCCTCAAGGACAGTCTGGACATCCTGGGATTTTTTGACGATATTCTCATTGTGGTCTAATAACTCGGCCATTTTTTTCTCCAGTTCATCTTTTATGCCCAACAACTCTTTTATATCAGCCTCTCTTTCGTCAAACGCGCTTATATTCGAATTCATGGCTTCCAGGATATTCTGATCGGACTTCACTATATCATTCAGGTATTCTTCCGAGCCTTTTAACCGCGCGTGACGGCCGTAATCCTTGAGATCCCTGTCTATATTCTGCCTCAACTGAGTGTACCTGTTTTTATAATTCTCGTCGCCTGTCAATATATACCTGCCGCTTAACCTCCAAGATTCAGCGACGTCTTTCTCGATCTTCGAGATGTTATGCATGGCGGGTATGTCTTCAGTGAGCGCAGCCCCTACCCCTAACTTGGACGATATGCCCGTTTTTTTCAGGG
>JAHJHC010000043.1 GCA_018824145.1 Candidatus Omnitrophota bacterium
ACGCGGCGTCGCATCGTCAGGCTTGCGCCCATTGCGAAAGATTCTCGACTGCAGCCTCCCGTAGGAGTCTGGGCAGTGTATCAGTCCCAGTGTGGCTGACCATCCTCTCAGACCAGCTACCCGTCGTAGCCTTGGTAGGCCGTTACCCTACCAACAAGCTGATAGAACGCGGACTCATCTTCAAGTGATAGGCCTTGCGGTCCCCACCTTTGACCTCAATCCCATGCAGGATCGTGGTCTTATGCGGTATTAGCACCCCTTTCGGAATGTTATCCCACGCTCGAAGGTAAATTATCCACGTGTTACTCACCCTTTTGCCACTATCAAATCGAATCTCTCGGCCTTGCGGCTTTGAGATGCAATAAGATCGTTCGACTTGCATGCCTTATCCACGCCGCCAACGTTCGTTCTGAGCCAGAATCAAACTCTCCAAAAATATTTTACATAACTCGAACCCGTCAGTTTGGCTATTTAGTTTACAAAGAGCGAAAAAAAAGGACATCAAGACGATGCCCTTCACATCCTCCCTTAGACATATATTTTCAATTATATTATCAAGGAGAAATTGCCATTTTCGGTAATGAGAAATTATACCACAGTGCCAACTTATGTCAAGGGAAAAATTAGAAAATTAGAAAAAAATTAGGAAGGTTTAAAAAGGACCTCTTTCCCCAATAGGAAGAGGGCAGCATGAAGGGACAATTGGATTTTATATACTTAGAAAAATAGTGTCTCTCCCTATTTTGCCTATCTAGACTATATAACAATTCTTCGGAGATTCGTTTTCCTTAGACACCTTCGTATATATCCTCTATTACCCCTTTCTGCTCATCTACTATTTTACTCAAACTTTGTAAGTCGAGCCCATTTCCCACATAAAAAATCTCGAGTTCGGAAAACATTCTATTAAGTTCGAAAATAGATGCTTTTCTAAGTATCTGATATGGTTCCAAACCAAGGGCATCCACTCTCTCTCCCTCTCCATCTATCATCACACCATCTTCATCCACTCCTTGCCCTTCTCCATATACCACCTTTATATGAACCCTTTCGTCATCCTTAAGATATTCAACCTGTCTATATTCAGCTGGATTTCTAGCAATTATTATCACTGTTTTATTTGCATCCAACTTTATTGCAAGCCAGGTTGCAAATCCAATTTTCCCCTTACTTACTACACTTTGCGCGGCCCAGACTATAATCTTACTCATTGCTTCTTGTATAGCCTGGTCATCCGAAGAGCTAGCCTCAACAACCCGTTTTTCAACCATACTGGTTGCTACCGCCCCATCACTATCTCCCATTGCCAATCTTAACGGTGGCCTATCGATAGACGCTATTAATGTAGCAGCAACCGAGTGTGGGTCTTGCATTTCATCAAATGTAACGATTCTCCCACCAGCTACATCAAGTATTCCTCCAGATGGTAAACTCACACCCGTTTCTTCCATGAGAGTATTAAACATTTCAGTAAGCGGACCATTGAGAGATGCTAAAAGTTCATGAACTACTGCCCTATTTTGTTCTTCATATACTTGTATAATAAAATCTATATCACCACGAGCATCAACTTCAAGATCCTGAGCAAGGTCACCAATAAGCCAAGCATTTGTAACTCCAGACACAGTAGCTAGAATTATAGCAACCTGCTGAGCTATTTCATATCTGAGAGCAGCATGTATTCCCCCATCGCTTGATCTTAAAAGCGTAATAATCTCACCTGCATCCATTCCGTTAGTTTTACCAGTTGCAACCAAAGCTTCTGCCATAATAGAGTCAGCCAAAAGATAAGCAGCTAGCTGGTCGCCCTTTCTCGATACCAGTACATGTAACGGCACATAGTGCTGCTTACCTTGCTCATCTACAACAAGGACTTCTCCCTGGAGCTCCGGCCTTGTAGCAGGATCTTCTGGCTCAAGGAGCCTCTTGATAGCGAGGATGCGGGCAACTGAACGGAATTCTGTAAAAGGGATGGCTTTTTCTCTACAATAAGCCATAACTTCATCAAAGGCCTTATTCAATATGCCTACCACCTGCTCCTTACCTTTCTGATACATCTCTCCTTCTTCCAGGGCCTCAAGTTCAGCTAACGTCATAGTCATATTCTCTATCCACTCAATATAAGAACCAGCAACGCCTCCTGCATTAAAGATAAAATCAGGAAGGACTACGATTCCTTTTGCCTGAAGTATTCTGTCTGCCTCTGGTATCGTTGGCGCATTGGCACCTTCACTTACAACAAGGGCCTTGATTCTATGTGCATTCTCAGCAGTAATCTGGCGCTGCAACGCATCAGGAAATATCACGTCTACATCCATATAAAGGACTATCTTGGAGTCTTCATAATCATGGTTGACTCCTAAAGCTTCACCTTCAGCTTCATACCACTCACTCAAGGTAGGATAACGATTCTTTCGAGCTTTATACGCTTCAAACCAGGCTACTATATCTTCAATAGGAAGACTGTCTTCATCAACCCAAAAAGATCCACTTTTATCGGATAAACCTCTTATCTGTACACCATACTCTTTGTAAGCCTCATGAGCCGCAGACATACCCACATTGCCAAAACCCTGTATGGCAGCAGTTGCATCTCGAAGCGTTTTAAGCTCTTCTACAGCACCTTTCTCTATGGCATGGGCTGTGGCTTGTACCTGGCTAGCACCTGTCGCATCACTCCTAAAGGCATGACCACCTCCATAAGCCTGTTTCAGGGAAAGATGTTCTTTTCCTTCTTCTCTAAAAGGCTTACCAGTAATCATTGCTATAAGCGCTAATGATGGGACCCTGCCTTGCCTAAATCCGTCCATTAAAGCAGCTAAGTAGTGCGTCTTTGTTTGGTCAGGGTCTGTTTGTGCCTTTTCTACTTCCTCTTTCAAAACTTCAAGGGGAACAGGTATACCATCAATATCATTCCATCCTTCTTCTACGCAAATCTTTAAAATCTCATCCGCTATCCATGCCATAACAGCGCCATCTGTATTCATATCACCGGCAGGTACATCGCGTAACGAACCTATTATATATGCAAGGCCTTTTGTACCCTGTGCGCCGCGGGCAAAACTTCTGCTGACTGCTGCCCTGTCAGCCGGAGGCAATAATCCCGGGTCAATAGATACTGTACCATCAGCAAGAGTAATAATAAAACTTACCTCTCCTTTTGCTCCTCCATATGCAAGAATAGTATCCTTCCAGGTCATAAGCCCTGCCAGGGTCCTGACTAAATCAAGATCTCCCCTGGAAGCATAACGTATCCCGCCTTTACCAGCACCGAGAGTTACATCATCCTGAACACGGAAGGCATCCAAGTAAAACTCTACGCCAACTAGTCCTTCTAAAACTCTCAATGTTTCTTCCAGTTCTTTTTGGCGTTCACCTGATGCCCTGCCAACTTCTGCCCTATAATTATCTATCAATCCCTGGCTAATGGTGAGCGCGACCTTCATGTCATAGATGGCATGCGGGGACATAAGTTGTATCACCTGCTCTTTAGTTATAGGCTCGTCTAATTTCCTCATCCTAGCTACTGTCCCAAGTAACGGGAAATGTACTGCATTATGAAATACCTCCGCGGGTTTAAGCAAGAATAACGCAGGTTGTCCATGGAGACTGCCCATGCGAAGCGCTGCAATAGAAGCAAGGGTAGGGATGAACTCTCTTCTTACTTTTATCGAAGCTTCTCCCGTAATATAGACTTCAACTTTCGTTTCTTCTGTAGCTGTAAGAAAACCCTCTAAATAATCCAGGGTAGCTTGATGCGTATCTAACTCTACGCCAGGGGTCTGGTGAGCCAGCTCATAATGCGTACTCCCAGCTTCACCAAGAACACCTAATGCCGGGATTTTAAGAATACTAGCATACCTCCTATACCTTACTCCTTGCATACCATATGTATCGATTGCTGTAGCAACTCTATTAATTTCATCCTTGATATCCTTTAATCCACCAAGTTTTCTGATATTCTTTTCCTTATTAACGAATGTTGAACCGCGGCCCAGAAAATACCGAATGCCATGATGGAGATTCTGAAATCCCTCATCACCTAAATTCACAAGCCTTCTGTATATTATCGTCTTACCATCTTTTTTACCTGTATCCTCAATTAACCCATAGGTAATTGCATCTTTAATTTCTCTTCTAATCGTGCGTTCGCTATTACCGCTATCTGTTAGGCGTAGTCTAATTATTTCAATATCATCGTAAGTAAACTCTTCTTCTTCCAAAAGTTCAAGCGCGAGAATAAGACTTTCCAGGGAACCAGACAAAGGCTTGCCACTTTTATCAAATCTTTCAGCCATAGATGAATTAAACTGACTCGGTGGCCTTAATGTATCCTTATATGGCAAGGCGTAAATATTACTTGTGAAAATAAACGCGAGCGTTATTACTATTGATATGACTTTGTAATAGACATTATTACTTTTCATTTTCTCCTCCCTATATTGTATTGGTTACTATTTTGAAATGCTTTTACAAACTCATTATAATTTTACCATAAAATATAACTTTTGTCAATTAGAAAAACGTACTTTCAAAAACCGCTTTTTGCCTATTTTTATCCTGTATTCCCTATCATTCTCTAATTTAAATTCTGTATCTTTTATCCTCGCACCATCCACCTCTATTGCTCCCTGTCCAACCAATCTCTTATACTCGCTTTTACTCAAACATATCTTTTCAGAAACTAAAAATTCGCAAAGAGTTGCCTTAAATGGCTTAGTCTCTACTTTCAGCTCTGTAAACGGGTCCCTTTTTTGAAACTTGTTTTCAAAATCCTGTTTAGCTGCCTGGGCAGATTTTTTTCCGTGATATTGACCTACTACATCTTCTGCCAGACTCTTCTTCGCCTCCATTGGATGTAACTTCTTAACTTCCTCTAAATCCTCATCTGTCAGTAACTCATAATACTGGAGCATGAGTTCGTCTGATACAGACATAATCTTTCCAAACATCTCTTCTGGTTTTTCATCTATACCTATATGGTTTCCAAAAGATTTACTCATCTTCTGCGTGCCATCAAGGCCGATTAAAAGAGGCATCATTATAATGACCTGGCTCTCCTGTCCGTAATCCTTCTGGAATTCGCGTCCGAGGAGAAGATTAAATTTCTGATCCGTGCCGCCTAATTCGACATCTGCTTTTAAATAGACAGAATCATATGCCTGGAGTAATGGATACATAAATTCCAGAAGACTTATATCCTTACCTGATTTATATCTTTCATTAAAGTCCTGCCTTGCAAGGAGCTGCGAAACAGTACTGTGAGAGGTGAGTTCCAGTGCATCCTTTAAACTAAAGCCCTTAAGCCATGCGCTATTAAATACTACTTTTGTCTTTTTTTCATCTAGGACCTTAAATACCTGTTTCTTATAGGTCCTGGCATTTTTCTTTACTTCTTTCTCTGTCAGACGCTTCCTAATCTCACTTCTTCCAGTAGGGTCTCCTATCATACCTGTAAAGTCTCCGATAAGAAATACTACCTTATGCCCGAGTTCCTGAAAGTGCCGCAACTTGCGCAAAAGCACAGTATGGCCAAGATGGATATCAGGCGCACTCGGGTCAAATCCCGCCTTTACCACAAGCGCCTTCTTTCTCTCGAGTTTTTTAACTAATTCTTCCTCTGAGATCATCTCGACTGTGCCGCGCTTTATTATGTCTAATTGTTTTTGGGTGTTCATTGTTCCTTCTTCTTTATGCTCAACCCGATCTTGCGCTCTGTTTCGTCCATTTTAATCACTATAGCCTCGACTTTATCTTCAACCTTGTAGCACTCCTCTAATTTTTGGGAAGGAGCCAGCTCTAGTTCAGATATGTGCACTAGGCCTTCAAGATCCTTTTCTATCTCTACGAATAAACCAAAATTTGTAACCCTAGTTACGACCCCATTGACTGTTGTGCCCAGACTATATTTCTTTATAATCTCAGGCCAGGGATCAGTAACCAACTGCTTTATGCCCAATGTCATCCTCTGACTCTCAGAATCAACTGCCAGGACCATTACCTCCACCTTCTGGCCCTTCTTTAAAAATTCCTTAGGATGGCTGACTTTTTTCGTCCAGGACATATCACTGACATGAACAAAGCCTTCTATCCCGCCTTCTATCTCTATAAAAGCGCCGTAATCAGTGAGATTCCTGACTTTCCCCTCAACCTTTGTACCAGTCGGAAACTTATCTTTTATCTCTAACCAAGGATTTGCCTCTATCTGCTTTATTCCAAGAGAAAGCTTCTGGCTTCCTTTATCAACGCTCAAAACTATTGCCTCTACTACGTCACCTATGGCAAGGACATCCTGAGGATTATTTATCCTCGTAGTCCAGGAAAGCTCTGAGACATGTACCAGTCCTTCAATCCCTTTTTCGAGCTCGACAAATGCACCATAAGGCATAATATTTACGACCTTACCTTTGACCTTTGTTCCTATAGGATATTTATTCTCGATCCCTTCCCACGGACTCTCGGTATTCTGCTTTAACCCTAAAGAGACTTTCATACTGTCTTTGTCAAAACTTAACACCTTTACCTCTATGGTATCTCCTATAGCCAGCATTTCGCTCGGGTGAGAAATCCTGCCCCAGCTCATATCAGTAATATGTAAAAGCCCGTCTATGCCGCCAAGGTCAACAAATGCGCCGAAGTCTGTAATGTTTTTAACTGTGCCTTTGCGTAATTGCCCGATTTCAAGTTCAGTTATCAATTTGTTCTTGGCATCCTCTCTTTCTTTCATTATGGCATCCTTCCTTGAAACAACAATATTCTTCCTAGGCTTGTTCATCTTTACAATCTTAAATCTTAGGGTCTTGCCTATGATCTGGTTTACATTACCGAATCCTTTCAAAGCAACCAAAGAGGCAGGCAAAAATGCCTCTATCCCCATGTCTACCATAAGGCCGCCCTTAACCTTCCGCACCACCTTGCCGTCTACAAAGTCCCCTTCATGACATTGATTGACGATCCTATTCCATCCCTGAGTCCTGGTCGCCTTATTTTTGGAAACGACAATCATGCCATCTTCGTTTTCTTTAGATTCCACCAGCACCTCGAATTCATCACCTATTTTTACATTCGGGTCATCTTTAAATTCCGCTATAGGTATGATACCCTCGGATTTATACCCGAAATCAATATAAACCTCTTTCTTCCCTATGGCTATGACCTTTCCTTTTACTATATCTCCTTCACCTACCCTCCGAAACGTCTGCGCGTAAGCAGTTTTTAAATCGAATTCGCTGTTAGTTTTTGCTTGTTCCTTTGTGTCTTCCATGATTTAAAACACCCCTCTTTCGTTAGATTTTTTATTTTTTGATGCCTTGCAGGACAGGTTTAAACCTGTCCTGCAAGGTTTTTTATCCTTTTTACCACCTTTTTCACAGTAGAATCCGGAGTCGAAGCACCGCTCACTACCCCAGCACACTTCTTTCCTGAAAAAAACCTGCCTTTCAATTCAGATTCTCTTTCAATATGATAACTAGTTACTTTGCTTTCTTTACAAATCTGATGCAACCTTTTTGTATTGGCGCTATTCTTTCCCCCGACCACAACCATTACA
>JAHJHC010000044.1 GCA_018824145.1 Candidatus Omnitrophota bacterium
AAGAGATGGATGAGTTGATAGGTAAAAGGCCGCACAATTCAATAGTTGATTTACCGGGCGGTGTAAATATTATCAAGAATAAGAACACCGTAGTCCTTCAAAAAGAAAATGGGGACAGTTTTCTCTAGATTGATAGAACCGTCCCTTGATTTTTTGTGGGTTTGATGATAAAATAATAATTTGTATATTATAGTTAAATAATTTTGGAGAGACATATGAAACAGATTACGAAGCCGCCTAGAAATGGGAAGAAGATGGATAATAAACCGAAGATCACTAAAAATGCACTGTTCTGGGTAGGCCTTTTTTTGCTTTTACTGTATATACTCAGGATGGGTTCTTTAGCTTCTCCACAGGCTCCGAGAGAAGTGAGCTACGGAGAGTTTTATAGACTGCTTGAAAATAACAATCAGACAGGCGCTATAGAGTCAGTTGTTAAAGTTGAAGATCGTCTGCAAGGTGTGTTTTCCAGCGGGGCTAGTTTTACTCTTCATATACCTGCTCAGGACCAGGAGCTATTACGGCTCTTGAAAGATAATGTTAACGATTTTGATGTGAGGCCGCCAAAGACACTTTGGGCAAACCTTTTTTATTCTCTTGGCCCAATGATTTTATTTATTGGATTTTTATGGTTTTTTGTATATAGGAGTGCGCAAGGCGGAGGGAAGATACTTTCGTTCGGGAAGAGTCGTGCCCGGCAGATCACAAGCGGGAAGACCAAGATTACATTTAGCGATGTCGCGGGAGTTGATGAAGCAAAGGACGAGTTGAAAGAGATCATAGAATTTTTAAAAGACCCCAAGAGATTTCAGAAGCTCGGAGGCAAGATCCCAAAAGGCGTGTTGCTTATGGGGCCGCCGGGTACAGGTAAGACATTGCTTGCAAAAGCAGTGAGTGGCGAGGCAGGGGTCCCGTTTTTTAATATCAGTGGGTCGGATTTCGTTGAGATGTTTGTAGGTGTGGGTGCTTCTAGGGTGCGTGATTTATTTGAACAGGCCAAACGCGCTGCAAAGATGGGTGGCAAGGGCTGTATTATTTTTATAGATGAGATAGATGCAGTCGGCAGGCAGCGTTTTGCAGGCATCGGCGGCGGACATGACGAGCGGGAACAGACGCTTAATGCACTTTTGGTAGAGATGGATGGTTTTGATACACAGGAAGGCGTTATATTGATTGCAGCCACTAATCGACCGGATGTCCTTGACCCTGCATTATTGAGACCAGGCCGGTTTGATAGGATTATAGTTATTTCGCGGCCTGACATTATAGGGAGAGAGGCTATATTAAAAGTCCATGTTAGGAATATAAAACTGGGTAAGGACGTGGATCTTAAATCTATTGCCAGACAAACATCGGGTTTTTCAGGGGCAGATCTGGCAAATCTTTCCAATGAGGCGGCTCTTTTGGCAGCTAGGCGTGATAAGAATAATGTGGGAATGGAGGATATGCAGGAGTCCATTGAAAGGGTTATTGCCGGACCTGAAAAAAAGACGCGTGTGATAAATGCGGAAGAAAAAAAGATAGTGGCATATCATGAATCAGGCCATGCGCTTCTCGCGCTTTTAATCCCTGGAGCAGATCCATTGCACAAGGTATCTATTATACCGAGAGGCATTGCGCTTGGCTATACTATGAGATTGCCGTTGGAAGACAGGCATATTGTCACGAAAAAAGAACTTCTTGGAAAGATTGTCGGTATACTGGGCGGACGGGCGAGTGAAGAGATTGTGTTTAACGAACTTTCAACAGGCGCTCAGGATGATTTAGAAAAGGCGACTGAGATTGCCAGAGACATGGTTATGAGATGGGGCATGAGCGAGAAATTGGGTAACCTTACTTTTGGTAAACGGGAAGACCAGATCTTTTTAGGCAGAGATATAGCTGAGGAGAGAAATTATAGCGAAGCCACAGCTGTCGAGATAGATAAAGAGGTGCGTAAGATCGTCGAGGGTTGTTACAGCAGGGCTAGACAGGAATTATCGAGCAATAATAAAAAGCTGAAGATCCTCGCTGAGAAATTATTAGAGAAAGAAGTGATGGATTCGGAAGAAGTAAAAAGAATCGTTTTTCCTGATCCGGATGTCAAAGCCGAGCGACCGAAGGAAGTCTCAAAAGAGGTCGAGGGTAAATCAGATGAAAAATCTTGAATTTGGTTCCCGCACGTACATTATGGGGATCTTGAATCTTACGCCTGATTCGTTTAGCGGCGACGGTATATATGGTGATGTGGATCGTGCTTTGCGTGAGGCGGAAAGGATGGTTCAAGAAGGCGCTGATATAATCGATGTCGGCGGAGAATCGACTAGGCCAGGGGCGTTACCTGTTGGAGAGGTCGAGGAAATAAATAGAGTTATTCCTGTTATAAAGGCGTTGGCTAATAAAGTTAGTATCCCGATTTCTATAGATACGAGAAAATCCGAGGTTGCCCAGCGTGCATTAGATAACGGGGCCTCGATCATAAATGACATAACAGGGCTTGAAAGCGATAGGCGTATGGCACAAGTTGCTGCTTGTTATAATGCCAAGGTTATTATTATGCATATAAAGGGTACACCCCAGACAATGCAACGGGATCCGAAATACTATTCTCTTACGACTGAGATTATAGGAAAATTGAATAGTCTGATTCAAAGGGCCGAGCAAAATGGGGTTAAAAAAGAAAATATTATCGTAGATCCTGGAATAGGTTTCGGAAAGACTTTCGAGCATAATCTGGAGATTTTGAACAATCTTTCGCATTTTAAGGTATTGAAGAAGCCTATACTTGTAGGTCCGTCAAGAAAATCTTTTATAGGAAATATCTTGGGAAGCGAGCCTCGAGAGAGGCTCTTTGGAACTGCGGCATGTACGGCTATCGCGATAAAGAATGGAGCAGATATTATAAGAGTGCACGATGTCAAGGAGATAAAAGAAGTCATAAAAGTTACTGATGCAATTGTTCGTTCAGGGGAAACAGTAAATGCTTGACTATATTAGTTTATTCAAGATATTGGTTGAGATAGGGATTTTATGGTTCGTCTTTTACGTAATCTTAATCTTTTCCAGGGGCACTAGAGGAGTGCATGTTTTAAAAGGTATAATCCTCATAGTGCTTGTTTTTATTATAACGCAACAACTCGGCCTGGATACGATAAATTGGATATTCACCAAACTGTTTGCGATATCCGTTATCGCAGTTTTGATTATATTTCAGCCTGAGCTTAGAAGAGGACTTGCCAGTATCGGACAACATAGGTGGGCCGGCTTCTTTTTTAAAGAAGCTGAAATCATAAGAGAACTTGTAAATGCGACTATTTTTCTTTCCAAAAGGAAGATTGGGGCATTGGTAGCCATCGAGAGAGAAAGCAGGTTGAGCCATTATGTTGAGAGCGGTATAGAGATAGACGCACATGTAAATACAGAGCTTGTTATAACTATCTTTACCCCTACGACACCGCTCCATGACGGTGGCATAATAATCTCAGGGAATAGGATTGTAGCAGCAGGGTGTTTATTTCCGCTTACTCAAAACCCAGAGGCCTCAAAGACTATGGGGACGAGACACCGGGCAGGGCTTGGTTTGAGTGAGGAGACTGATGCGGCAGTAATTATTGTTTCCGAGGAAACAGGAGGGATTTCCGTTGCAATAAATGGCAGGCTTACCCATGATTTAGACAAAGATGCGTTGGAAAGAGTGTTATATAATCTTTGCAAGCCTGATAAGAAGAAAAAACGTGTAGTTTCTTTTAAAAGCTAAATTGAGGTAACTTGTGAAAAATTGGATTGTGAATAATTTTTGGATAAAGATAACCTCGCTGATACTGGCTGTAATAACATGGTTTTATGTTAACGGAGAAGTGGGTAAAGATAAACATATTTCAAGAAGCTTTTATAATTCCTCACGCATGGAACCTACCCAGAGACAAACCCTCCCAGAAAAAAAGAACGTGAAAAAAAATTACCAAAAAAGGAAGTAAAATGCCTAAGCTTGGTGTGAATGTAGACCATGTGGCGACTTTAAGGGAGGCGAGAGGTGGGATAGAACCTGATCCTCTGTGGGCTGCTTCAATATGTGAGCAGGCAGGATGTGATAGTATTGTAGCGCATCTGAGAGAAGACCGCAGGCATATAAACGACCTTGATGTCAGGAAATTGAAAAGGAACGTCAAATCGAGATTTAACCTCGAGATGTCAATAAATCCTGAGATCGTAGAGAGGGCAAAAAAGATATTGCCGCATCAGGCGACATTGGTTCCGGAAAGAAGGCAGGAACTTACGACAGAAGGAGGCCTGAGCGTTAATAAATACAAGAAAAAGATAGGTATAGTCGTAGAGGCTCTTAAAAGGAAAGGCATTGAGGTAAGTATTTTCATCGATCCGAAACCGAGTGAAATTTTTGCGGCAAAAACTATAGGTGTGGAGATAATAGAAATACATACGGGTAGATATAGCCTGGCTAGAACCCAAAAAGCTGTAGGCAGGGAATACAGGAAAATAAAACAGGCCGTGGAATATGCATTGTCTTTGGGGCTTGAGGTAAACGCAGGACACGGCCTCGATTATAGTAATGTGAAAAGGATTGCCAGGATAAAAGGTATCAATGAATTGAATATAGGGCATTCCATAATATCCCGCGCAATATTTTCAGGGCTTTACAAGGCTGTTAGAGATATGAAGAGGCTTATTAGATGATAGTGGGTACTGGTGTAGATATCGTAGAGGTTCAGAGGGTGAAGAGGGCTTTTGAATTGTGGGGCGAAAGGTTTTTAAAGAGGGTGTTTACTCAAAGAGAGCTCGACTACGCAGACACTAAAAAATTTTCGCACCAGACGCTGGCTGCCAGATTCGCCTGCAAGGAATCTGTATTGAAGGCGTTTGGCGATACGAGGGTCGGTATACGATTGAAAAGCATTGAGATTCTCAATGATTCCAAAGGCAAGCCAGAGGTAGTATTGCATGGAGAGGCAAAAGAATTCGCTAAGAACAATAATCTGGATAATATTATAGTCAGCGTGTCTCATACCAGTGATTATGCAATAAGCAATGCTATACTATGGAAGAATAGCTGATATGCGTATTAAAGGTCTTTTGAAAAAAAGAAAAAGTGATACTCACAAAGGTGACTACGGACATGTCTATATCCTCGGTGGTTCACGGGGGCTTACAGGCGCAGCAAGTTTGTGTGCAACGGCAAGTCTACGTTCAGGCGCGGGCCTGGTAACGTTAGGTATACCGTCTTCTTTGAATCTTGCGATGGAAGCAAAACTTACAGAGGTTATGACTCATCCTTTGCCTGAAACTCCAGACGGCACTTTGTCTTTAAAGGCAAAAAAATGGATTTTAAATAAAATTGATGATGCAGACGTAGTAATAGTAGGTCCCGGGCTTTCTTGTAATCCGGAGACCAGGAGATTGATATGCGGACTCATTACGGATATTAAAAAAGTAATGGTCCTTGATGCAGATGCCTTAAATGCAGTCTCTTACAATACCTCTATTTTAAAAAAGATGAAATGCGAATATATAGTAACGCCTCATCCTGGTGAGATGTCCAGGCTTATTAAAAAAAGCGTAGATTACATTAGGAAGAATAAAGAAAATGTTGCAAAGAGATTTGCTAATCATTATAATGCTGTCGTAGTTTTGAAGGGAGCACGGACTGTAGTCGCAGAAAAGAAATCACGGGAACGGTCTTATATAAATAAATCCGGCAATCCAGGCATGGCGACCGCAGGCAGCGGAGATGTACTTACAGGCGTTATCGGTGGATTTTTAGCGCAGGGTTTAAAGGCCTTTGATGCCGCAAGATTAGCGGTTTATGTCCATGGCCTGGCAGGCGATATAGCTAGCAGGGAAAAAGGCGAAATAAGTCTTATCGCAGGTGATATGCTGGAGAAATTGCCTGAAGCAATAAAGAGTTTAGATTGACGAAAAGGGCAGATACCCGAGTGGCCAAAGGGGTCAGACTGTAAATCTGATGGTTCGCGCCTACGGAGGTTCGAATCCTCCTCTGCCCACCATCCTACTTCGCCAAGCAGCTTTCGCGCTTGGCTTCGTAGAGATTTGAGAGATATTTAAAAGCTGGTTCAGGCCGGGCATTTTTAAAAAGGAGACTTATCTAGGTTAGTTAAAAGATAAAATAGTCTCTATGAAGCTGAAAGCGAAAGTATTTCAGCGAAGTAGGATGCGGGTGTAGCTCAGTGGTAGAGCACTAGCCTTCCAAGCTAGCTATGACGGTTCGATCCCGTTCACCCGCTCCATTATTTTTTTAAAGAGATGGGGATTGACTTAACTATTTATTCGTCGTTACGTTTACTTATCTTCGTCACCTCGTTTTCTATAGGCCTATTTGTTTTATCCAAAAATAAAAAATCACCTGTTAATAGAAGTTTTTTTATCCTGGCATTATCTATTTCCGCAAGAGATCTCTCGTATCTGATCCTATCTTTTATCAGCGACATTCCTTCTGCTATTGTGTGGTCAAAATTTGGTTATTGCGGTGTGGTCTTTGTGACTTCGGCTACGTATCATTTTATAGTTTCGTTCCTGAATTTAAAGAGAAAACGATTGATTCATTTGTTTTATACTCTTTCCTTTATTTTTGCTTTTACGGTGTGTAGCTCAAACCTCTTGATTATAGGCGTTAAAAAATTTCGCTGGGGTTATTATCCTCAAGTGGGGGTCCTTGCTCATAATATCTTTTTAGTTTTGTGGGTGATACCCTTTTTGTTGTCATTGCTAACGTTATATGAAAAATATAAAGAGACGGGGTCACCTTATAATAAAAAGAGGATAAAATATTTTTTAGTGACTTTGCCGGTAGCTTATTTAGGCGGCATAGATTTTATACCTAATTACGGAATAGAAATGTATCCTTTTGGGCTTATTCCGGTGATGTTTTTCATTATCTCCACCACTTATGCCATTATTCATTATAGACTCTTGGATATAGAGGTAATAGTAAAGAAGATATCCTTGATTACTTTGGGTTTTGTTGTTTCTGTCTCTCTTTTTTACATTGGGGCTTTTTACATCGGTCCTTATTTCTACAAGGTTTTAGGCAAAAACTGGATAATCTTTCCTGTAGTTGTCTCTTTCTTGATTGGCTTGGGGTTGTTTTCTTTCCTGGATTTTGTAAAACGCATTGAAGAAAAAGAACTGTCTAAAAAATTTGCTTACAGGCCGCTTCTTAGAAAAGAGGCGCAACGGATTTCCGTAGTGCAAAATATAAATGAGCTCCTCATGTATATAACCAGGGATTTAAGTAGCTGGGTCAGGTTGGATTATTTAGGGGTGTTGATCTGGGATACCCAAAAGAAGGAGTTTATGCTTGCCAGAAGTCTTACCCGGACCAAAAAGAGGAGAAAAATACCTTCGGGACTAACATTGCCTATGGATAATCCTTTAGTGGTAGAATTGTTGAGAAGAAGAAAGCCTTTGATATATAGCGAGATAGAGTATCGTCTTTATTCCAAAACAGTTCTTTCTGAGGAAAGAGATTTTCTTTTTAAGGTAATTACAGAGATGCAGAGATTGGGTTCGGAGATAGCTATACCTAGTTTTTGCGAAGAAAGGCTTTTGGCCATACTAAATATAGGCCATAAACTGAATCCTAACGAGATAATTACAAATGAAGACATAGAAGTATTTTCTTCTTTATCCGATCACCTTGCCAGGGCTATTTACGGTTTTATGCTTAAAGAGGAAAAGACACAGCTTATAGTGGCTTCTCAAAATATATTAATTACCACTATAGAAGCCAAGGACAGTTATACGCGCGGTCACACTGACAGGGTAGCTCATTACAGTAATCTTATAGGAGGGAGATTGGAGAGACAATTGCGTATTTTTTCCAATGGACTGCCTAATCTCGTTTGGGCTGCACAGCTACATGATGTAGGGAAAATAAGCATTCCTGATAGCATTCTTTTAAAACCGGGTCCTTTAAATGAAGAAGAGCAGGCAAAAATAAGAGAGCATCCTTTGAACGGAATAAAGATTATAAACCCTGTCCAAGAATGGCTTGGCAGGGATATTTGCGAAGCCATACTTCATCACCATGAGAATTATGACGGTACTGGGTATCCTTCTGGCCAAAGAGGACAGGACATCCATTTATTTGCTCGGATAATAAGGGTAGCTGATGCCTTTGATGCTATGACTATCTCTAGGCCTTACAGACTTGCTTTGACTAGAGAAGAGACTATGCAGTCACTTAGAAAATACGAATATATCCATTTCGATCCTTTTGTGGTAGGAGCAGTCGAGGCGCTATATAATAATAGAGAAATATAAGATCTTACAAAATTGCTGTTGACTTTAACATGGATTTATTATATCTTTAATTAGTTAAAAGTATTGTAAACTAATTTGCTGGCGTAGCTCAATGGCAGAGCAATGGTTTTGTAAACCATAGGTTGAAGGTTCGACTCCTTTCGCCAGCTCCAGCGTTTGCTCAAGAGGAGTCGAAACGAGTGAGCGCCGAGCGAATAGCGAGGAAAAGGCCGCAATCCGCGGCCGACAGCGAATGAGGTGAGGCTACGCAGGCCGAGCAATCCGCGAGGCCGAAGTAGCCGACTCCTTTCGCCAGCTCCAATCCGCCGAAATATGAAAAACAATATCACTAAAAAAGTTGATGTCTTTGCGCTTTTTCTTCCTGAGATAAAAGACCGTATTAAGACTAGGAATTTTGCCCAGGTTAAAGAGATTATAAAGTCCATCCCTTCTATGGACCTGGCTGAAGGAAT
>JAHJHC010000045.1 GCA_018824145.1 Candidatus Omnitrophota bacterium
GGCACTGGAATGATTTTGCCGTCCGCTACGGTCCGCCTGAGGCGGATCCTTGCGGACTTTTGCCAAAATCTTCCTGATGTGCCAGACGCCCTGGCCCTTTGGCAAAAAGACGAGCGAGCACACAAATAGAGCAAAATTTTCACGCTGGGGAAATTTTGCGTCCCCGAAACTGCTAGTCTGACTGAGGTAAATTCCTTTTAAAGGCAAGTCTGTAATGCTTTCATGGTTAGGTCACGGATACTAGTTAGCTCTACGAAGCATGCAGCATGTGAGGTTAGGCTTCGGAGGCCTCTTTATTTTGCGAAACCCATTATCTACAAATTACTAGTAAAGTTTGCCTGTCAAAATAAAACAGAGTGAGGCCCACAGTTTCAAAAAACAAACCTGGCCGAACGTCCTTCAAATACCCTCTACCCTGCCTCCTGTAGCTTTGACTCGACTGTTACTCAACAATTCAAGTAGTACAATTTAAAAGATAAGTCTTTATTGACTAGCTCTTGAGAGAGTAGTAAAATCATCTTAGCAGGGACATATTGAATCATGAGAAATGACTTTCCTGAAAATCTAGTTCTCTTATTGAAAGAAACCTCAAAAAGATTTCCTGATAAGGCTGCTTTATTCTATTCGGATAAAAAGATCAGTTACCGGGACTTGTACGAGAGATCCCTGAAATTAGCTCAGGGCCTGAAGAATCTGGGCATACAAAAAGGAGACAGAGTAGCATTGTTCCTGTTAAACTCCCCGGAATTTATAATAAGCTATTTTGCCATTATCAGCGTAAATGCGATCTGCACCCCTATAAATAACATGTTCAAGGAGGAAGAGCTTGGTTTTATCCTAAAAGATTCCGGCGCAAAAGTCATTATAAGTTCAGTTGTGTTTTTAGATATTATAAATTCGGCAAAGAAAAATACGCCTGATTTAAAACACATGATTATTAGTGACGGTGTGATCCCGGATACTTTTAACCTCTGCGAGATAATAGAAAGGAGCCCTTTAATAAAAGAAGACATTTCAATCGATCCGGATGATGTTGCGTCCATACTTTACACATCAGGCACCACTGGAAACCCCAAAGGGGCAATGCTTACACATAAAAACTTCCTTTCTAATGTGAGAAGTTGTATCCCTGCCATAGAGGCCTCGGATAAGGATAATTTTATTTGTGTCTTACCCATGTTTCACTCTTTTGCATTTACTGTCTGTATACTCCTGCCTATTTCAGTAGGGGCCGGTATTACCGTAATTCAACACATAAGGCCTTTCAGGAGAATCGTAAGAAACGTGATAAAGAAGAAGGTCACTGTCTTTGTTGGGATACCTTCAATATTCAATGTCTTAGCGCATATGCAGATACCCTCTATATTTACTTCAAGGATCCTCAAACTCATCGACCCTCTTAGGCTGTGTATTTCAGGCGCAGCTGCATTACCTGTTGAGGTCTTAAAGGCCTTTGAGGATAAATTCAGGGTGCCGTTCGTGGAAGGTTATGGCTTAACAGAGACGTCCCCGGTAGTATCATTAAATCCAATGCGAGGTAAACGAAAGCCAGGAGCAGTAGGCTTACCTATTGAAGGAGTAGAGGTAAAAATAGCAGGGGAAAATGGAGAAGATCTACCTTTTGGTGAGGTAGGTGAACTCCTGGTCAAAGGTGACAATGTAATGAAAGGTTATTTCAATAATCATGTAGCAACAAGAGAAACAATAAGAGATGCCTGGCTTTATACAGGAGATATAGCTAAGATAGATAAAGACGGCTACATACATATAGTAGATAGAAAAAAAGACATGATTAATGTGCGGGGCCTTAATGTCTATCCTGCAGAGATAGAAAAACTCTTATATAGGCACCCGAAGATCAAAGATGCAGCTGTAATCGGTGTATCTGATAAGACCAAAGGCGAGGTGCCAAAGGCATATATTATTTTAAAAGAAAACCAGACTCTAACTGAACGTGATGTGATTAAATATATAAGAGAACATCTTGCCTTATACAAAGTACCAAAATTTGTAGAATTCAGGGACAATTTTCCAAGGACAACTACGGGAAAGGTCATTAAAAGGGCGTTACGAAAAAATTAAAGGCGGTAGGTTATGCGAAAACTATTAATATCTTTATTATGTTTTGCTTTAATCGGCAGTGCTACGGTCTCAAGAGGTGAGGAGCCTTCTGAAGATCAGAAAATCTGTGAGATGAAATTTAGAAAGGTCGTTATTCTGGGTGAGGTGGTAGATACCAAGTCCGCCTTTGACTTTGCTAATTCATATAGGGCAGCAGTGTGGTATAGAGAAGCAAGCCGTGCAGGAATAAGGGAGCCCGGGCCTGCTATGAAGGAGCTTATAAGTGAACTGGAAGGCATAAATGCTACAGGTGATGAATGGGATTTTATAATTCCCAATATTGGTGAGCAATATTTCTTTGTTACCCTAAAAAATATGGATAAGGATAGCTTATCTAATGTTAGAGGCACTGTATATTTAGCCCACTCTTCGAAAAATAAGGCGATTGAAGAGGAGCTTAAAAGAGTATCAGGCGAAAATTTTACTGTAATATATGGCCAGTGAAAGTCCTTCTTATAAATCCTCCCATAGAAGACTTCTTTTTTACACCCCAAAGGGCTTATCCAATAGGGCTCCTTTATTTAGGCACTGTATTAAAGGAAGAAGGCTTTAACGTAAAAATTATAAATTGCCTATCTGAATACAAAAAAAAGACATTAAAATTACCTGAAGAATTCAGCTATCTTAAAAGATATTACCATCCGAATATTTCCCCATTCAAGCTCTTTTCACACTATTATAGATTCGGTTTAGATTACGATGAAATTCAGAATAGGATCCGTGAATACAGGCCTGATATTATAGGTGTATCCTCGAATTTTTCAGCATATTTTGATTCTAGCCTGGAAGTCTGTAGAATTGCTAAATGCCTAGATAAAGAAATTACAACTATTTTAGGAGGACGGGTCCCTACCCAGACCCCTGAACTGGCTTTAAATAATAAATACGTTGATTTCCTCTTGAGGGGAGAGGCTGAATACGGGCTTTTGAATCTTTGCAGGGATATTAAGCGGGGAAAAGTAAGAAAAAGAAAAGGCCTCTGTTACAAAAACCCCGATGGTAAACGGCATATCTCTAAATCAGTCCTCTTGGTAAATGACCTGAATAAACTACCGATCATAGATCGATCGCTCATTAACTACAAAAATTATAGATTCAAAGGAAACTTATCTGCTTCTATCCTCACCTCCCGCGGCTGCAATATGGGCTGCAGTTTCTGTGCGATCAATGAGGAATTTAGATATAGAAGTGCGGATAATGTAATAAAGGAGCTTGAGGATTGCTATTCTTTAGGCATAAGACACTTTAATTTTGAAGATGACAATATAAATTTTAATCCTGATTTTGAGAAGATACTGGACTTTATAATAGAGGGATTCAAAGGAGAAATAAAAATATCATTTATGAACGGTATTTTAAGCCTTGGCATAAACCGCACACTTAGAGAAAAACTAGTGCGGGCTGGCCTGACGCACCTTGATTTATCAGTCGCAAGCTGCAATAAGAGTTTAAGAGACAAGATGCATAGACGTGAAGACACAAAAACCATATTTAGTCTTTCAAAATTCCTGGCAAAAAATAATATACCTACCACAGCCCATTTCATAGTCGGTTTTCCAGGCCAAAGATTTAGTGACGCTATAAAAGATATCCGATCTCTAGCTAAGAAGAGGGTCTTCTTAGGCCCTAGCATATTTTATCCCGTAGCAGAAAGCAAGATGTATAGATCCCTAAAGGAGGCTGTTCCCTCATTAGAAAAAGACTATATATTCTACAGAAGCAGCGTTGCTTATTATGACGGGGCTATTTCCAGGGACAGGATATTCCTGATATTTTATCTCTCGCGTATCATAAACTTTGTAAAAGAACTTTTGTATTCTCCTCATTCAAAGGAAAAATCAGATAGTTTTACTCTGGGAATGGTTCTATTGAAAAGGCTTTTTAACGAAAAAAAGATTTATAGTATTCAAAAAAAACAAATAGATGGTAAAATGTGTTATAATTTCAAAGAAGAAACATTCGTTTCTCCGCAAGACATAAAACGTATCTTAAACGGCTTGGACATTAAATGATTAAACTTCCTTTGATTTTTATAGTAGGTATCATAGCCGGGTTTATCAATACGAATGCAGGAGGGGGGTCTCTATTGACTCTGCCGGCTTTGATATTTATGGGTTTACCTTCAGCTATTGCCAATGGCACAAACAGGATTGCTATACTAGTAGGCGCAATTTCAGCGACCAGGAGTTTTAAGAGTAAAGGGATATTTGATTGGAAGTTTGGCTTGGAAATAGCTATTCCCGCGTTAATCGGTGCTATAATCGGGGCAAACATTGTTATTAGTCTACCTGATAAGATGTTTAACTTAATCCTTTCCTGCGTAATGGTATTGGTGGTAATAGTAATTTTGGTGAATCCCCGGAATAGGATAAAAAAGACAGGTGGAGATCTGAGTAAGGGCCGAAAGATCATTTCTGCGATATTGTTTTTCTTCGTAGGCTTTTACGGAGGATTTATACAGGCAGGAGTGGGGTTTCTTATTATAACGACATTGGCTTTTACTACGAGACTGTCCCTGGTAAGGATCAATGCCTTAAAGGTATTTGTTGTTTTTATCTATACTATATTTTCATTGGGAGTTTTTGTATTGAAGGGGAAGATTGATTTACCTATTGGGTTGACATTGGCAGCTGGTAGTGCGATAGGTTCGCACCTTGGCTGTAATTTTGCGGTTACAAAAGGCGATAAATGGATACGGGTGATTCTTATTATAGCAGTAATCGCAATGGCGCTGAAATTAGCAGGCGTTTTTTAAACAAGATGAGGTGATTATGGGGGAGAAGAGAAAGATACTTATAATTGAAGATGAAGAAGATCTCACTTTGCTTTTGAAATTTAACCTTGAAAATACGGGTAAATATGCGGTATCTATCGCCTATGACGGAGAGGATGGCTTAAGGAAAGCAAAACAAGAAAGTCCGCATCTCGTCATCTTGGATTTACGGCTACCGAAACTTACGGGAGAAGAGGTCTGCAGAGAAATCCGACGGGACGAAAAAATAGGACGTGTCCCTATTATTATGGTAACAGGCAAAAGTTCGCCTGCCGATAGAATTATAGGAAAAGTTATCGGCGCGAATTCCTATATCCCCAAGCCTTTCAAGATAGAACAATTAATAGTAGAGATAGATAATTTGACAAATCCGGTTTAATTATGCAAGATAATATTCTTTCCGCGTTAAAACAATATTGGGGATACACAGGTTTCCGTTCTTTGCAGGAAGAGACTATTTCTTCTATATTAGCGGGAAGGGAAAGCCTGACCGTATTACCTACTGGAGGAGGTAAATCCCTATGTTTTCAGCTGCCGGCCCTTCTTAAAGAAGGTATGGCTGTTGTAATATCGCCTTTAATATCTCTGATGAAAGATCAGGTAGATAGTTTAAAAGATATGGGCATACCTGCAGCTTACATTAATTCCAGCCTGGCTTATAAAGAACAATGTGTGGTAATAGATCTTATTGTGAAAGGACAGGTGAAGCTCTTATATCTCTCTCCCGAACGCCTGCAGAATGAAGACACGATAAGTCTTCTGCGATCAACGGTTGTCTCATTCTTTGTGATTGACGAGGCGCACTGTATCAGCCATTGGGGCCATGATTTTAGAGCAGATTACCGCAACTTGAAGATCATTAAAGAACATTTCCCCTCTAAGAGTGTCCATGCATTCACTGCCACAGCTACCAAGGAAGTCCAACAGGATATCCTGGAACAGTTGAAATTGCATGATCCTGCGAACTATATCGCGCATATAGACCGCCCGAACTTGATCTACCGGATGGTCCCGCGCTCAAATATCTTAAAACAGATCAGAGATGTCCTGGATAAACATCATAATGAACCGGGTATTATCTACTGTCTGCGCCGGGATGACGTGGATAATATATCTGCGAAACTCAACGATATGGGTTTTAAGAATCTGCC
>JAHJHC010000046.1 GCA_018824145.1 Candidatus Omnitrophota bacterium
CCATTTTAAAAGAACATATTGATATTGCCCTGGATGTGTTAAAAGAGATGTTGACTTCACCCTTGTTTGACGCAAAAGAGCTGGCAAAGGAAAAAGAGGTGATAAAGAGAGAGATGGATTTGGCCAGGGATGACCCTTCTAGGCGCATTTCCAGATTGACATTCTCCAGCGCATATACGAGACATCCTTACCGTGTGCCGATAATAGGATACAAGGAAAATTTCGAAAGATTGGACAGAGAAGACATTGCCGGGTTTTTTAAAACAAACTACGCCCCTGAGAAGACTGTAATGGCAGTAGTAGGTGATATTGATAAGGAAACTGTCTTTAAAGATATAGAGGGTTTGTTCGGTGATATCCCCAGGGGCGATAATCAATTTACAGTAGTGCCTATGGAGCCGGAACATATAGCGGAAAATTATAGAGAGGAAAAATTAGATATAGAAGGCGCATATTTAAATATCGTATTTCATTCCACAGGGGTTTTGGATAGGGATCTTTATGCTTTAGACATATTGTCCTATATAATGGGACAGGGAGAAAGCTCCATATTAAATCAGAATATACGCATAAAAAAACAACTGGTTTTATCTATCTCCTCTTACAATTACACCCCTAAGTATCCAGGCCTCTTCGTTATTTCAAGTGTGTTGAAAGAAGAAAACGTAAAAGAGGCGATAGATGAGATACTGAATGAGATAGAGCTTATAAAAGAAAAGGGCTTGAGCGAAGATGGATTGGCAAGGGCAAAAAATAATTTTCTTGCAGGCCACATATACAGGAAAGAGACTGTCGAATCCCAGGCTAATGATATGGCGATCGGCGAATTATTGACTGGTAACGCTGATTTTTTCGAGCTATACATAGAGCGGCTCAAATCGATAAACTTGCATGATATACAGAAGGCCGCGGAAAAATATCTAAGAAGAGACAACATGTCCGTATGTTTATTGAGTAAATCAGGTAATGTACTGGAGCTATATTCGGAAGAGACTGCGCAAAGAGAAGCCAAGCAAATAAAAAAGGTCACCCTGAAAAATGATCTAGCTGTCCTGGTTTCTGAAAATCCGTCATTGCCCATAGTGTCTATGTGTCTATTATTTAAAGGCGGTGTAAGACTGGAGACAGAAGAACAGAATGGCATTTCAATGCTTGCCAGCCTTATGTTTATGGACGGTACGGATTCCATGACAAGGGAAGAAATCGCGCTCTTTTTTGAATCAAAGGGCATGCAGGTTGAAGCATATTCCGGAAATAATAGCCTGGGTATTAGAGTAAGTTGCTTGAGTGAACATACAGAAGACGCGTTTAGGCTTCTATCTGATTTATGCGTGAATTCCGTATTCCCGGAAGCCGAACTCACTAGAGAAAAGGATGAACTTTACTCTGTGATTGATATGCAGGACAATGAGATTTTCAATCACGGACACAGGCGCTTGAAAGAATTACTTTTTAAAGCACACCCATATAGATTTCAAAAAACAGGGACACACAAAAGCCTTGCAAATATAAAAAGACAAGACCTCGAGAGGTTTCATAAAGAAATACTCTCGGTGGATAATATGGTATTGGGTATCTCGGGCGACTGTAAGTCTGACGAGATCAGGATATTAGGGGAAAAATATTTTTCCGTGCTCCCTTTTAGAAAGCCGGCATTTCCTCTTCCTGCAAAAGAGCCAGCCATAGATAAAATAAGAGATATACTTATTAATACTGATAAGGAGCAGTCTTTGGTTTTATTTGGTTTTCATGGCATCGATATTTATAGTAAGGATAGGTATGCAGTTGAGGTCATGTTGGATATGCTGTCCCGCGAATCAGGCATCTTATTTAAAAATATAAGAGAAAAAGAGGGATTTGCATACGCGACCGGCGCATTTGAGTTTGTGGGGTTGGACACGGGGTATATAGTGATCTATGCCTTGACTTCAAAAGAAAACATCGACAGCGTAAAAGAGATCATATCGAAACAAATAAAGTTATTTAAAGAAAAAGGGCCTTCCAGCGAAGAATTGGAGATATCCAAGAACCACCTTATGGCAGCGCAAAGGATCGCAAACGAGACAAATGCGCATTTTATTTTTACGACTTCTATGGATGAACTTTATGGTTTAGGGTATAATAATTACACTGATTATGACAGTAAGATAAATAGTATTACCAGGCAAGATATTAAAAGAGTGGCAGGGGATTACCTGACTCTGGATAAGTGCGCGATTCTAATATCGGAAGGTAAGTAAATGCTCAGAAAACCTGTTGTTGCGGGACAATTTTATCCTCAGACCGAAGCTAGCCTTAAAAAAATGCTTTCCAAACTGATCGATACCGGATCAGATAAGCATGAGATAATAGGTATTGTTATGCCCCATGCCGGATATATCTATTCCGGAGGAGTCGCAGGGCTGACTATATCAAAGGTAAATATAAAGAAAACAGCTGTTATTTTAGGGACTAATCATACTGGTAGCGGAGAGCCCTTTAGTATAATGACTAAGGGGAGATGGTTGACACCGTTGGGCGAGGCTAAAATAGACGTAGAGATCGCAAGGGCGATTTTGAAAGAAAGTAGCCTTCTAAAAGAAGATAGCCTGGCGCATCTATATGAACATTCTATAGAAGTAGAGGTGCCTTTCTTGCAATATGTAAAAAATGATATAAAGATAGTGCCTATATGCATCTCTAATAATGATCTAAAAATATACCGTCAGCTTGGAAAAGAAATAGCAGAGGGGTTTAAAAAAATAGGCAGATCAGCGCTTTTTATCGCAAGCACTGACTTTACGCACTACGAGTCAAAGCAAGCCGCTGAAGAAAAGGATCGGCTTGCCATAGATGCCATATTGAACCTTGATGAAGAAAGGTTGTTTCGCGTGGTGGAAGAGAACAATATCTCGATGTGCGGAGTCGCTCCTACATGTACACTCATAAGTGTGTGTAAGAACTTAGGCGCTAAAAAAGCGGGGCTGGTAAAATATCAAACAAGCGGGGATATATCGGGCGATTATGCCTCTGTCGTAGGATACGCCGGGTTGGTGATCGAATGAACAAGTCTAAGTTATTCGTTTATTTAAAATTTCTTATAAGCTTCGGATTGTTGATAGTCCTGTTATGGATTATGCGGCATGACATAGGGGGCATTATAGATATTCTAAAAACATCCAATAAGCTTTTTTTTGTATTGGCGATTTCGATAATCCTGCCTCTTACGATACTCTTGGCTTATAGATTGAAACTTTTGATGTCAGGGCAAAACATATCGTTACCTATGAAAGATTTCGTGCATCTGACCTTTATCGGATATTTCTTCAATAACTTTTTCCCGACTGCTATAGGCGGAGATATTGCCAAGGCCTATTACGCTTCCAAGAAGGCCAATAATAAAGCAGCTGCTTATGCAGCAGTGTTAGCTGACAGGATAGTCGGGGTGTTGGCGTGTGTATCCATAGCTATCATAGGCATCATCTTCGTAGGGAAAGACTTTAATAATAATAAAATCATCTGGGCAGTGGTTATAATGGCAATCTTATTGATATCAGCCGTATTCCTATTGCTGAACGAAGGAAAAATAAGATATTTTATCCCGGGCTTCGTAAGAAAGAGTGTGTTTACCAAATTGAGAGAAAAAGTCTCCAAGCTATACGGCGCGATTAATTTTTATAAGCATAGTACCAGGCTTTTGATCAAGGCATATATATTGTCCGTATTGATGCAGGCAGGTACCGTATTGTGTATTTATTTTTTCGTATTGTGTGTGGGAGGCCAAATGCATTTATTGAAATTGTTTTTGATCATCCCTCTTGTTTGGGCTGTAAGCATGGTACCTTCATTGAATGGGTTAGGGGTAAGAGAGGGTGCCTTTGTTTATTTTTTAAAAGGAGAGATAGGAGCGGATTCGGCATTTGCCGTCTCTCTTATGTGGCTCGGCGTAATAATACTATTCAGTATAATAGGAGGAGTTATGCACCTATTATATCCTATTAAGGTTAAAAGAGGAGGAGAAGAAAATGATAGATAAGGATCTATTAGATATATTGGCTTGCCCTTCGTGCAAAGGGGGAGTAGAATTGAAGGATGATAAGATCTATTGCGTAGTTTGCAAAAAGATATATCCTATTAGAGACGGGATACCTGTGATGTTGATTGAAGAAGCAGAGGAGGGAGAGAAATGACGAAGATCCTAGTAATCCACGGCCCTAATCTTAATCTGCTCGGTAAAAGAGAGGTCGATGTTTACGGCAATATTACGATCGACCAGATAAATAATAAACTTCTCTCTCTCGCTAAAAAAAGAAAGGTCAAGCTCGATATATTCCAGTCAAACCATGAAGGTGAGATCGTGGATGTGATAGGTAAGGCCAAAAATATTTATGCGTCTTTACTTATAAATCCCGCAGCCTATACCCATACCAGCGTCGCTATACGCGATGCGATTTCAGCTACTGACATACCTGCGGTAGAGGTGCACCTTTCGAATATATATTCAAGAGAAGACTTTAGGCACAGTTCGTTGATCGCGCCTGTTGCAAAAGGCCAGATATCAGGTTTCGGTGTAGAGAGTTATATATACGGCTTGGAGGCAGCTATAAATCTGGCAAAGAAGTAGCAGTGGATTACATTAAAAGGCAGAAAAAATTATTAAAATCAATAGAATCCAGGTCTTTGGATACGCTCCTTGTAAGGAAAAAGCAGAATATATCTTATCTTACGGGCACCAAAGGAGATGATGCTGTTCTTTTTGTATCCAGCAGTAAGATGGTCCTTATCACTGATGCCAGGTATAAGGAAGAATATGCTAAGTCTATTAAAAATTGCCGGCTTAGTATTTTTAAAGGCAGAGATATATATACGTGCATAAATGAGCTTTCTAAAAAAACCCGCTCCAAACGTATCGGCTTCGAGTCCGATAATTTTTCGTATTCAGGATACATAAGTTTAAAAAAGAAATTAAAGGATATTGCTTTCGTACCAGTAAAAGGGTTGGTAGAATCTTTCAGGGTCATTAAAGATAGTGATGAGGTCAGTTGCATTAGAGAGGCGTGTAGATACGGCAGTAAAGTAATAAACTTTGGGATGAGAATAGTCCGGCCTTCTATCAGCGAGTTGACCGTAAAAAAGAAGATCGAACAATTCATGGGAGCCAGGGAAATAGAGAAGGCGGATTTTGATATTATTGTGGCATCCGGAAAAAATGCCTCTATGCCACATGCCTCGAGCTCGAAGAAAAATATCAGAAAAGGAGACATGGTCGTAATAGATTTAGGGGCAGTGAGTTACGGATATAATTCCGACTTGACAAGAACGGTTTTCTTGGGTAAAATTGAGCGCAAGTTTTCGCGTATTTATAATATTGTTTTGGATGCGCAGAAGAGGGCTATAGAGAATATCAGGCCCGGGGTATCAATAAGATATATAGATAATATATCGAGGCAATATATCTCCAGGAAAGGCTTCGGAAGATATTTCATCCATAATCTTGGCCATGGAATCGGCCTGGAGGTTCACGAGATGCCAAATATGTCAAAGAATAACAATGCGTTATTGGAACAAAATATGACTCTGACTATCGAGCCCGGCATCTATATCCCGGGATGGGGCGGAGTGAGGCTCGAAGACGTGGTGCTTGTCACTAAAGATGGTTGCGAAGTATTAACATAACTCATGCGGAATAAATCATGCAGGTAGGGATTAATCAGGTAAAAAGCGGATCGACTATAGAAATAGACAATACAGTCTATACGATCGTTGACTGGAAACATGTAAAGCCTGGAAAGGGCGGTGCCTTCATCCGCACCAAATTGAAGAATATAAAGCTGGGAACGGTGATAGATAGGACATTCAGGCCCAGTGAGAAAGTCGAGCTTGCATATATAGACAAGAAAACTATCCAGTATCTATACTCATCCAAGGATATGTATGAATTCATGGATCACGAGACTTATGATCAGATATCACTGCACCGTGACGAGCTCGGGGGGATGGTTGAGTATCTTAAGGAAAACCTGGAAGTTACTGCTATAATATATAAAAAACAAGTCTTAGCACTTGAGCCCCCTCTTTTTATTGATATGAAGATAGTTTCTACTGAACCGGGAATAAGGGGTGATACATCGAGGTCAGGGACAAAACCCGCTAGGACAGAGACTGGCATGACTGTCTTGGTGCCGTTGTTTGTAAACGAAGGGGATGTTATTCGGATAGATACCAGGACAAATGAATATGTAGGTCGGGCATAAGGCCCAGGCTTAATCAGGAGACTTAGCTATGAATCTAAAGGAAATCAAAGAGTTGATCAATTTGATGAATGAGAATAACCTCACTGAACTGGAGATCGAGCGTGAAGGGACAAAGATAAGGATCAGAAAGTCTGCCTCCGGGAGCTTTGATGCGATCGCTGAAGAGCCAGTCGTTTCAAAGATGATCCAGGCTATCAAGGCACAAGAGGAGCAAGCTGCAAAAAAAGACGTAATGCCCGAGAAGAATCTTATCGCTGTTAAGGCGCCTATGGTAGGGACGTTTTATAGGACGCCCTCGCCTGATGCAAAACCATATATAGAAATAGGTCAGACTGTAGATGTAGGCCAGGCGGTTTGTATTATTGAAGCAATGAAACTGATGAATGAGATAAAGTCAGAGGTGAAAGGTAAAATCGTAGAAGTGCTTGTGGAAAATGCTACTCCTGTCGAGTACGGACAGGAGTTATTCATGGTAGACCCATCTTAATATGTTCTCAAAAGTATTGATAGCGAATCGCGGGGAAATAGCTGTAAGGATAATCCGCGCTTGTAAAGAAATGGACATCAGGACAGTCAGCGTGTATTCAGAAGCTGATGCAGAGTGTTTACACAATAGATTAGCGGATGAGGCTGTCTGTATAGGAGGCAGTCATCCTTCAGAGAGTTACTTGAATATACCTGCTATTATCAGTGCAGCTGAAATAACAGATGCTGATGCTATACATCCGGGGTATGGCTTTTTAGCGGAAAACGCACACTTTGCCGAGATATGCGAGTCTTGTGATATTACTTTTATCGGTCCCTCGCCTGAGAGCATGAGGCTTTTAGGCGATAAAATGGCGTCCCGCCAGACAATGGAAAGGATCGGCATCCCGGTTATACCCGGCAGCAACAATATTGTAAAGACAAAAGAAGAGGCGGTAAAGACAGCTAAGAGATTGAAATATCCTGTAATAATAAAGGCATCTGCAGGCGGCGGCGGCAAAGGAATGAGGGTCTGTCATAATGACGTGAGGCTTGTGAGTTCGCTTATGACTGCGCAGCAGGAGGCAGAGTTATCCTTTGGAAAGTCAGATGTCTATCTGGAGAAATATATCGAGAGACCAAGACATATAGAGGTTCAAATTTTAGGAGACAAATACGGCCATATTATTCACCTTGGTGAAAGGGATTGCACTATTCAGAGGCGGCATCAGAAGCTGATAGAAGAGTCTCCGTCGCCTGCAATAAATTCAAAATTAAGGAAAAAGGTCGGAGATATGGCCCTTAAGGCAGCCAAGGCATGTAACTATGTAAATGCCGGCACAGTAGAATTTTTGCTTGATAGATACGGGAAGTTCTTTTTTCTGGAAGTAAACACAAGGATCCAGGTGGAGCACCCTGTGACAGAGATGGTGACAGGTATAGATCTGATAAAAGAACAGATAAAGATAGCCTCCGGCATGAAGCTTTCCTACAAGCAGGATTCTATAAAGATCAATGGCGCTGCTATCGAATGCAGGATAAACGCGGAAAATATAGAGAAAGATTTTATGCCGTGTCCCGGTAAGGTGGATTTATTTTTACCTGCCGCAGGGTTAGGGGTAAGGGTGGATTCGCATGTCTACTCCGGATATAAAATACCGCCTTATTATGATTCGATGATAGCCAAACTCATCTGTTTCGGTAAGAACAGGCAAGAGGTGATAAAGATAATGAAAAGGGCATTGGACGAGTTTTTTGTGGAGCCGATAAAGACGACTATACCTTTTCACAGACATGTAATGAACGATAGCTTGTTTCTGCAGGGAGATTTTGCGACTGATTATTTAGAGAAGTTGAACTTAAGTGAGTAACAGGAGGTGCTATATGAAAGTTTTCAATATGATGGCAATATTTATATATACGTTGATTTTCTCTATACTTGGCGCAATACTTATAGCGCTTTCGCTTCGCACGACATCGCTTGATTCAATAATCGACATGATAAACTATCTATCTCAAACGAGTAATTTAAGGGTGGGAATGGCATCAGCAGGATTGTTGTTGATCCTGATAAACATATCCATTGCCCAGCTTTCTATAGGAAAGTTACAGCGGCATAAGACCATTGCCTTTGAGAACCCGCACGGCCAGGTGACTTTGTCTTTGGTAGCAATAGAAGATTATATAAAAAAACTTACGAATAAGATGGCTGAAATAAAGGATATAAAGTCGCACATATTTGCCGGGAAATCAGGTGTCGAAGTCATCACAAAGATAGCGCTTTATTCTGATGTAAACATCCCGGAAGTCACTGAGAAGATACAGGACACGATAAAGTCACATCTGCAGGACATGCTGGGTATAGAGGAGACTATTACGATAAAGGTCCATGTGACGAAGATCGTACGCAGGGAAAAAAACACAGATAAGAATTATGTAAAAGAAGAAATAGACCGTCAGGGTAGTGGGTTCAAGGGCGAAATCGAATACGGGAAATAAATGAGGCCATCACTTATGGAGCGAAGCGAACATAAGTGATTTGGCCGGATTTATCCCGCACCCACTTTGATAAAGCGCAAGTGTTTAGCAAAGTGGGTGCGGGATCTAATTCGTCCGTAGAGTAGAAAGGAGTAATATGAAAAGAGTCGGTATTCTAACTGGTGGAGGAGATTGTCCTGGTTTAAATTCAGTAATAAGGGCTGTCGTGAGGTATGCGATTAAAGAGGGGTACCAGGTAATCGGTATCAAAAATGGCTGGAAGGGATTAATCGAGAATGATACCGTAGTTTTAGATCTTACTGCTGTTTCAGGTATTTTGCCTAAAGGGGGGACTATACTTGGGACCTCAAGGACAAATCCATATAAAAAGGAAGGGAGTAAAGAGAAAGTAAAAGAGAACTTTAAAAAAATAGGGCTCGAAGCCTTGATTGTCGTAGGAGGCGAAGATACGCTCGGTGTAGCAGACAAGCTGCATAAAGAAGGATTAAATATAGTAGGGGCTCCAAAGACTATTGATAATGACCTCTCGTGTACTGACGTGACATTTGGATTTGATACAGCTATCAATATTGCTACAGAGGCCATAGATAGAATCCATACGACAGCAGAGTCTCATCACAGGATCATGGTAGTCGAGGTAATGGGCAGACATGCCGGATGGATCGCTACGGAAGCCGGGATAGCAGGAGGGGCTGATGTGATTTTGATACCGGAAGTCGCCATAGATATGGATGAGGTATGCGAAGTCCTTAAGAAAAGACATTCTAGAGGTAAAAGTTTTAGTATTGTCGTAGTAGCGGAAGGGGCGAAGTTTAAAGAGGGAGATGTAGTCAAGCAAGAGGAAAAACTAGATGCATTCGGCCATGTAAGGTTAGGCGGTATCGGCCATGTCTTAGGTGAAGAGATAGAAAAAAGAACGGGTTATGAGACGAGAGTGACGGTCCTTGGCCATATACAAAGAGGGGGTACTCCTACTGCCTTTGACAGGGTGCTTGGAACACGCTTTGGCATAAAGGCAATGGAGCTTGTGTTAAAAAAAGATTATGGAAAAATGACTGCTCTAGTGGGTAATAAAGTACAAGGCGTACCTTTAGAAAAGGCTGTTGCTAAGCTCAAGACCGTAGATATGGAGCTTTACGATATAGCAAAGATGTTCTTTGGGTGATCTATGCGAAAAAAAATAGCTAAATTAATAAACGAGGATATACAAGTAAAAAGGGCGTTACTCAAGGGGTGCCTCGGCGATATCGAAGGGCTTGCCAGGAAGATGTGTGCTACTGTAAAGGCAGGGAATAAGATCATAGTATTTGGTAATGGCGGCAGCGCTGCTGACAGTATTCACTTTGCAGCAGAGCTTGTCGGTAGATTCAGGAAAGAAAGGGCTGCTATTCCTGCCATAGCACTACCGGCTAATATATCTACGCTTACAGCCCTTGGTAACGACTATGATTTTGGGTGTATTTTTGAAAGACAGATCGCTGCGCTCGGCAAAAAAGGGGATCTGGCATTAGGTATATCCACGAGCGGCAAATCAGAAAATGTAATAAGAGGGATTCGAAAGGCCTCAATGCTGAACCTGAAGACTGCTGTTTTAACGGGGAGATCCAAAAGCAGGCTTTCTAAAATGGCTGATTTTTCTATAAGGGTGCCCTCGGATAATACGCCTCGAATACAAGAAGCCCATATTACGATAATACATATCCTCTGTGAGATTATCGAAGATTCATTATAATCGATTGCGGGATAACCATGTGTTACGACAAGATAAAGACCCTGCCTGAATTGACAAGGGTATTGAAAAAGATAAAAGCGAAAAAAAAGAAGGTCGTATTTACGAACGGGTGTTTCGATATCCTCCATGCAGGGCATATTGATTACCTCGAAAGGGCAAGCTCAATGGGGGATATATTGATAATCGGACTGAATAGCGATATCTCAGTAAGAAAACTAAAGGGAGAGAGACGTCCTATAGTCACACAGAAAAACAGGGCAAGAGTCCTCTCTGCATTGGAGGCAATAGACTATATCACTATATTCCCGAGTCTTACCCCGCTTGAATTGATAAAGAAGATAAAACCCCATGTCCTGGTAAAGGGGGGGGACTGGAAGATAAAAGATATAGTGGGGTCTGGCTTTGTCCTGTCTTACGGCGGCATTGTCAAAAGCCTGCCGTATATAAAAGGATTTTCTACAAGGGCCTTGATCCATAAAATCAGGAGCCAGAGATGAAAGACAGGGTTTTACGGATCATAGACGCTAATTTAAACAGGGCGCGGGAAGGTTTAAGGGTATGTGAGGATATAGTAAGATTCGCGATATCCGATAAGGATAGTGCAAGGTGCCTGAAACTTATAAGACATAATACGACTGACGCTCTGTTGCATAATCCGAGATTGCCGCTAAAAAAAATCCTTAAGGCCAGGGATACGAAGAAAGACGTCCTGAAAACAGTAGATTTTAAAAAAAGAAAGAGAATCGATATTATTGATATCTTTATGGCCAATGTCGAGCGCGTTAAAGAATCTCTTAGGGTGCTTGAAGAATGTTCTAAGATCATCGATGAGGATACAAGCTTTGAATTCAGAAGATTGAGATTTAAGACATACGATGCCGAAAAAAAGATTGTTACAAAACTCCTGGCTATATCTGATAACGGACAATGCCCTATTAAAAGGTAGGGATATTATAGTAACGCTATCACGAGCTATAGCTGCAGGCGTTGATATCATACAGTATAGAGATAAGGATGCGAGTGACCGGGAATTTTTAGAGACCGGAACAGAAATAAAAAACCTGACAGAAAGAAAAAAGGCCCTTTTTATTGTAAATGACAGGGTAGACCTGGCGATCCAGCTCGATAGCGACGGAATTCATCTGGGGCAGGAGGATATGAGTGTAGGAGAGGCAAGAAGACTTCTAGGAAAGGATAAAATAATAGGTATTTCTACTCATTCGATCGCCCAGTTATACGAAGCAGCAAAAAAAGACGTAGATTACATAAGTATAGGCCCTATTTTTGGCACATCAATAAAACCCGATTATAACGCAATCGGTCTTGAGCCGCTTAGAATAGCTGCGAATGAGATAAAGATTCCGTTTGTGGCAATAGGCGGGATCAATGAATCAAACTTGGATACAGTTGTATCAGCCGGTGCAAAAAGAATAGCTGTCGTGCGGGCGATTTTATCGAGTGAGGACACATTCCTTGCGACGAAAAAATTGGCGGATAAATTAAGATGACTCAGTTAGAATCTGCAAAACTCAATAAGATATCTCCTGAAATGCGATATGTGTCTAAAAAGGAAAGCATTTCGCTCGATATATTAAAAAGGCGTATCAAAGAGGGGAGCATTACGCTCATCAAGAATTCAAAGAGGAAGATAAGACCCTGCGCGGTCGGAAAAGGGCTTTCAACAAAAGTAAATGCGAATATCGGTACATCGCAGGATGCAGTAGATTTAAAATACGAATTGAAAAAATTGAAGACAGCCATATCTAGTGGCGCTGATACAGTTATGGACTTAAGCACAGGCGGCGACATAAAAAAGATACGTAAAGCGATCTTGAAAAATTCAGATGTGCCGGTCGGGACTGTACCTATATATGAGGCAGCTATAGGGCCTGATGGGCAGGGTGGCAGGATTTCGCGCATGACGAAAGAATATATTTTAGATATCTTTGAAGAACAGGCTGATAGCGGAGTGGATTTCTTTACTGTCCATTGCGGAGTGACACAGGAAACGCTTACCCGTCTAAAAAGAAAAAAGAGACTCATTGATATGGTCTCCCGGGGCGGCGCAATACTTGCGGAATGGATGCTAGCAAATAAACGAGAGAATCCTTTATATGAATATTTTGACGACATTATCAGGATAGCGAAAAAATATGACGTGACTTTAAGTCTCGGGGACGGTATGAGGCCGGGGACGTTGATAGATGCAACTGACAGGCCCCAGTTACAGGAGCTTATTATACTAGGAGAGCTGGCAGATAGGGCAAGAAAGCAAAATGTCCAGATAATAATAGAAGGCCCGGGTCATATACCGATCGACCAGATAGAA
>JAHJHC010000047.1 GCA_018824145.1 Candidatus Omnitrophota bacterium
CAGCCAAAAAATCCTCTGAGTTTCCCTTTACATCCTTCTTGCTAATAAACGGCAGTTTATCCAAATCAGAAATGTCCTTAAAGTCTGAGGGCCTCAAGGAAAGTCTTTTAAAAAGCCTCCTGTAATAAGGCACATTTTCGTATGAATGTTTGACCATCCTTCTTAACTTCTCATTCTGCAATCGTCTCAATTCTTCTTCTGAATAGTACTGGCTTTTTTCTAAGTCACGCAGAATCTTTTTAAACACTCCCCCTTCTCTCATCAAGCTACATGCTAAACCTTGAGCATGAACCATACATTTCTGTATGTTGACCGGACTATTTACATAAAATGGAGCTATAAATATATTCATGACGATCTCTCGAAACCCATATCTAAAAAATCCACTATACGCCAAGATTCTCGAATAGGGTTCAAATAATCAAAAACTCCTTTAATTATCTCTTCTTTCCTGTTCGGTATAATAAAATCCATCCTATCTTTAAAAGCCTGGCAGAAATGCGGGATACAAGAAAACTTAGTTTTACATCAGGCCCGCCCACTGTAATATTTATCAACAAGAATCTATCTGTACCAGAATGATTGAATCCCTGCACGGTAGTCCTTGCATATTTAAAACCTGCTTTCTCTGCCAATGCCTTTACCCTCTCGTCAAAAACACCAAACGGATACGAAAATCCAGCAATTTCGGTCCCGAGTCTTTTTTCTATCTCTTTCTTTGATCCTCTAAGTTCTTCTAATACCTCTTCATCATCCAGCGTACGCAAATCCCTATGTGTCTTTGTATGTGCACCGAAACTTATATATCCATCCATCATCTTCTTTATCTCATCCCAGCCCAGCATCACAGCAGGAACCGTATCTTGTACTGGCGGATAACTCTTTTCTAAATCCTCAATAAAAATCTCGCGCTCTTTTTCGCTTTTAGTCTTCAAAAAACTATTTATGCGGTTAGTGACAAAAAATCTCTTTTGCATTCCATCAAGGCTAAAACGCATTTTTTTTGAATCCATGTGAAACTCTATACTATTAACTCTCCGTGAAGAAACAACCCTGAAGACCCTATCCCACCAAAAAATATGTCTTTTCCCGATAAAATCCGTCGCAAGAAATACAGTAGCAGGTACATGATATTTTTTTAATATCGGATAAGCGTATAAATAATTATCCATATACCCGTCGTCTAAATTTATTGTTGCGTAAATATCTTTTGAATTACCCTGTTGCAAGGTCTCTAATCCATCCAACATAGATACGGCCTTAAAGTTATGTTTTATAAATCTTACGTGTTGTTCAAATAAATAGTCTGGTATAGACAGGTATCCATTATTGCGTGAATCACCGGATACCCTGTGATATGTAAATATCAACCACATAGAACATCCCGAAATCCGGAGAATCCACAATAAAGACCTCGAGATGCCAGTGTAATATAATAAATCTTTGGCAATATCTTTAAAATCCACCTTCATCCTAATGTCTCCCTTATCTTCATCCATACACTACGAATTGCCTTTTTACTCTTAAGGTACGGTATGAGTTTTGCATATAGACAATACAAGCATCTGGAATAAAAAGTATTTCTAAAAATTCTTATGCGATCATGTACTCTGAAATTATTTGCCAGCATACCTTTCCATTCCTCTTCTCCCCTTAAAAAATCAAACTCTAAAATACCTTCTTCTGCATACCCTTTCAATGCCCACAGAAAAAGCATTGTCCCCGGAGAAAGATGCGAAGAAGTCTCGCTAAATGAATGGTTGTAATCGTATAGTTTTTGGGAATAGAAATAGTCGTATTTGTAAGCTATGGGAGTTCCGTTAGATTTCATAATAGAGATGTCTATCCATCCCTTCTTCGAAAATCTATCGAATATCTCTCTATGGAAGGCCTTACTATCTGGTTTCGAGAATATACCCTTACGCTGCCTGCCCTTCCAGCTATATCCTTCTATCATGCAGATATCAGAAAACAATCTCTCGACTCCGATCTTCCCGTTTCTGTAATTCTCGAATTCCAAATTAAGGCCCGTTTCTTTATTATTCACCCGCCTATATTTCTCCCGGAATCTCCTCGAAAATCTCTCGGAACATGAAAGGCCGTTCTTTCCGCTAAAATCTATAAAAAAGTTTCTTTTAGGCGGCCCTAATATATTCTTTTGTTTTCTATCATTCAGCCAAGTGTTTATAATATCCGTACTTTGCGTACTATCTGTAATCTCTTGAAGATCAACAATATCCCATTTTGTTTCTGTATCCATCATATAATCCAGCACTAGATCTATACCTTTCTTCCTGTCACCTTCCATAATAAAATCCATCCTGTCCGATGTAAGAGTGCCAATAAAAGACATCACCCTTACAGGTAATCCAAAACATCCATATCTTCTAATCATCAAAGGCGCTATACCGATTAACCTCTTATCATCCAATATCTTCAGTATAAATAAGCCCTTCTTTTTTAAAAAATGTCTTATATATGCATCTATCCATTCGAATGTCAGAAAGATATTATCCGTACCGCTTCTTACGAACAAATCATCCCACATAGCTTTGCAATCCCTGAATTCTTCGTAGTCAGATATCCGATTTATATTCAACATGTCGATCCTCGAACTTTCCATTTATATTTCAACAAGAGGCCTATGTGTTCAAATAATCTGATCCCTTTGTTTAACCGTAAGATGAATGGAATAGAGATCCCTATAAGTATTACTGATTTCAGAAAAACAAATATTAAATCCGTCCGAAAGACATCGCCGTTTCTCAATGTAAGATTTAAAATTATCGTAAAAATAAGGATAGTCAGGTAAGGAAAATAGATCCTCCCGCATATGGCAAAATAATCCGAGATTTTTTTTAAATAAAAACTAGCAGCATAAAGAAAAAATGATGTCCCCAATAAAAAACTTATGATTGCCGTAACAAGCGCAACCCCTACCAGACCAAAACCCATTATTAACACTAAGGTATCAAACAATGCACATGAAAATGCGGCGATTAAATAAAAATACGGCACACTGTGCTGTTTATTGACTGCGGTAAGAAAAATCATGGTAGTAGGCGCAGACAACAAAAAGAATTTACCGAAAAGAATGATAAAAAGCGGGCCCAATGAAGGCATATATTGAGGCATAAAATACTTTATAATAAAAGACGAGACAAAATAAATTACACCTATTAATACCGGTAAAAAAGTAGCCATTGCCTTAGTAGGGACAAATAGATATTTTTTCAAACTTTCTATCTTTTCCGTTTCACCGTATTCATGAAAAAGCCGAGGTTCTGTGACTTTTGCGACAACCCCGGGCAGATAGGTAATGGATTTAAAGATTGTGAGTGCTAATGCATAATAACCGAGTTGAGCAGCTCCGAGGAATCTCAATATCAATATATTATCCACTGTAAAAAGGATAAAAGGAAATAAAGACAATGACATTAAAGGAAGCCCTATTTTCATCAATCTAAATACCGTTTTGAACTCGAACCGTACCCTGGGTTTATAGCCCGTCCTAAAATAAAAGAATAAAAACATCATAATAGGGCAAGACACTGCAACTGCATATATGCCATAAATATTCCAGCGCGGAACAAGTAAAATAGTAAGTATTATATAGATTACTGGGAATACAAAGTCCCCCATAGCTATAAGGGAAAATCTCTTTGTAGCAGCAAGTGCCATTCTGTAAAAAGCTATCCCATTTGACACTATCATCAAAACCGAAACACTAATTATACCTATCATTCCAGCCAGACCGAGGCTCTCTTTAAAAAACAAAGAACATATAACTGCTAAAACCGCCGTTACAATAGATGCCGTTATACAAAAACCAAATGCATTATCCCTGACTGCATCTGCCTTTCTCTCATCGCCCTTTCCTAAAGAATAAGGTATCTCTCTAGACATTCCCTGAAGTACGCCTAAATGGGCATAAAAACCAAAGCTCAATATAATATTCAGGCCCGACCATAACCCATACATAGCAGGCCCAACTATACTTGCATTCAGGAAACCCCTCAGGAAATACATTATATTTGCAACATAGCTACTGCCCGAATAAATAGATATATCCCGTATCATTTCTGATTTTTTATTTTTCACAGAGCACTGCATCTCATCCGCCTTTCATACAATCCTGCCATAATGCCAGCTGCAAGATAAAAAATCACATTTTGAACCGGCTCGTATTTCACATCTATAAACAGTGAATTTATTATATACACTATCCCTACGCCCCAAAACATAACTACAATCTCTCTATTCAGAGACATTTTTCTATCCTTTAACTTTTCAAACAAAAGGAGGCTTTTCCGGAAAATCAACGATAGTATAGAAAGTAAAACAATAAGGCCTAAAGCTCCTAATTCTACCAGTGTGCCAAAAAATGTATCATGTATCACTGGAATATTCATGACATGCCCCTTTATTCTGCTGAAATATTCATGAGAGTGGTAAGTAAAATTTGCGAATCCAAATCCCAAGAAAGGTTTATCTTTAAACATTGCACTATATGTATGATAAAGATTTATCCTGTCATTTATAGGGTTTTCGGAATAAACGCGCGCACTAAATCTTTCCATATCCAGGATCTTTGAATGTAATGGAATAAAAAGGACTAAACCCAATAAAATTAAGATGCCAATATACTTTCTAAATCTACGATTTACAAATAACATAAATGTGCAGCATAGTATAAAAGCTAACCAGCTAGCCCTTGTGTAAGTTAAAAATATTGCAACAGGAGAAAGACAAGCTATTACGATAAAAAATAATCTATATGGAAACCTCGTATTCATTGCCATATAGAGGTTTGTTGCGGACAACATACCTAAAACACTTCCATTTACAGCAGCCTGAAGAAACGGCCCTCTTGCCCTGCCAAAATGAATTCCCAATCCCGGATTCATAATACCTCTAGGGAATATAAAGTCGACTAATCTAAAATGCTCAAAAATAGCAGTTAGGCTTAAGTATAAAAGTACGACGGATAAAAAACTGAATAATTTACGTATGTTATATTCTTCGTTAATAAAATCCTTCGCTATGAAAAAAATAGAAAAGGGAACCACGTAGGCATTAAATAATTTGGAATAGGTATCAAGGATATCCCTGGATAGTGAAACTCCTTTCATCCTGATAATAGAAAAAATAGCGAGAGTGCATAATATAAGCATAAATATCTCGATAGTTCTATTTGACAGAGAAATACGTCCGGTTAATGCATGGAACACATAACAGACAATCAATAAAAACCACAACATCCTATCAGGCGATAAATTAGGTACATCTATACCCAATGGAAATTTGGTAAACATAATAAAAAGCAAAGATAAAAACCATATCATAATAAAAGTTGTTATATCCTTAAATAAAAGATAAAAGAAAAAAAGGGCCGCC
>JAHJHC010000048.1 GCA_018824145.1 Candidatus Omnitrophota bacterium
AGTTAAAAAAGGGGGCGGATTATTCATATATTCTGGATGGCGATTCACAACCCTAAGCAGTGCCTTCAATGGTTAGGGCAGTTTAGACTCATGCCCAGGAGTTATTACAGCAACCCTCTTTGCAGTGGGCTACTGGTCTTAGCATATACCTGATTGTAACTCTCATAATTCACCTCCTCGCTTATTTAAATATTATCCCTGTCTCTTTAGACCAAAATAAAAGATCTATTTCTTCCATACTTATATCCAGCTTCTTAAAAAATTTCCTCATCTTATCTTCTATATTTATATATTTCTTCCTGGTCAATGTTACAGGAATCCTTTCTATCACCCCATACTTCTCCAGATTCCTTAAGATATGCCTATCCAGAATCGCCAAATCCCTGCCAAGGCCTACATTCCTTAAGAAATGGCTAGCTTCCTTGTATCCTATGCCTTTTACATTATTGACAAGCCAATCTCTTGTCTTAAATGAATCTTTAATATCAAGCTTACTTTTTATATCCAAATCTTTACCATTTTTAAAAAAATCTCTCGCTCTAATCACATACCTCGCCTTATTATTCGGAAAACGCACGCCTTTTAAGTGAACCTTAACATCCTTTTGGGAGCCTTTAAAAATCATGCCTTTTTTCTGCAATTCCTGTATAGCCTTGTCACAGACAATCGCCTTTGACTGTGGGGTCAAGATACAAAAACATAACTCTGTAAATATCTCCCTATCGCCTGTTTTATAAACGTGCCTAAAAAATCGCAATCTTTTCCTGATCTCTCTCTGTTTCTTTTTATACTCCTGCAGGAGATATTTCATGCTGGCCCCTAAACATATTAATTGTACCTTATTATTTACCAAATGTTAAGGTTTAATCTTCTTTCACAAAATTATCCTTAGTAACACCGCACACAGGACATACCCATGTATCAGGGATATCTTCAAATGCCGCACCTGGTTGTATGCCATTGTCAGGATCACCATTGGCTGGGTCATATATATAATTACAAACTTGACATCTATATTTCTGCATATCAAAACCTCCAATCCGCTTAAGGCGGATTGATCCTGAGCCAGCGTTAAGAAATGCGAGCGAATAGCGAGCATTTTAGCTGGCGGAGGATCTCTTTACTCACAATTTCTTCCTACTTTTTACCCTTCTTATATCTTTCAAACTTACCAGGTCCAATGCATTCTTTTGCCATGCTGCACCAGTCAAGACAAGACGGAGGCATATTTCTTTTTGCCTTTCTTTTACAATATGGACATACTGTCTCTGTCTCATCAGACCATATCTCTATCTCTTTCCCGCATATACATCTTATATTTTCAGGAAAAGGTTCGCGTATTCTCTTAGAACCAGGGCACCCATCAAAAAAACTCATTTCAAATCCCCTTTAATCCCTGCAGTAATTTCTTTTAGAGGCACCTTCCTGCCTGACAACCTCACTGCCTCATTTACTATATTCACAAGGCCAAAACAACACGGTACCTCCATGTGTAAAATTGTTATACTCTTTATATTATTTACTTTAATAATCTCGGCTAATTTTTCTTCATATATAGTAGCTGCATCAAGTTTTGGGCATCCTACAACCAAGGCCTTTCCTTTCAAGAAATCCTGATGAAAATCAGGATATGCAAAAGGCACACAATCAGCAGCTATCAATAAATCCGCCTCCTTCAAAAACGGCGCCTTTACCGGAACCAACATCAACTGCACAGGCCAATTCGTAAGTTCCGATTTGGACTTTTTCGCGGTCCTGTGCCCGTCATCTCTAGCCTGCCTTTTAATAGTTTGCGTAGCTGTCCCGGGACAACCGCAAGGTAAAGTCTTTCGGTTTGCCTTTTTCAAGTCTTCCAGATGCTTTTTTGTCTCTTCCTCATCAAAAGACGCAGCCTCTCTTTCTTCAACACTTATTGCACCCTCTGGGCAATGACCTAGACAAGCGCCCAACCCATCACAATAAATCTCCTTTACGAGCCTTGCCTTACCATCTACTATCTGAAGCGCACCTTCTGCGCAATTAGGAACACAGAGCCCACATCCAGTGCATTTTTCTTCATCAATCTTAACGATCTTTCTCTTTGCCATAATCACTCTCCTACAATAACGATGCGACTGTTATCTTGTTTAACTCTTTATTTAGCGACTGTCCGATCTTTTTTAATCTTTTTCTAAGTGGGCACTTTTTCACCTCTGGGCAAACTTTTCCTCTAAGCAGACAATTTGTAAGGTCTATATTTCCCTGGAAAATCTTTATTATATCTACTAAACTTATCTGGCTAGCTGATTTCAACAAACTAAACCCGCCCTCTTTCCCCTTATATGAAGAAAGAATTTTATGTCTAGCCAATTTCTGGAGCGTCCTCCTCATGAATATCTTTGGTAGCCCCAGTTCATCCACAATCTCATCCACAGTGATTACATGTTTTGCCCCTTTCTTGGACGAACTCGCCATGAACACCAAGGCCCTCATCGTATAATCCGTATCCCTGGAAATAAACTTCATATTCTAACCTCCTCCATTAATGATACTATTTTAGTATCATTAATCGGATTTGTCAAGAAAAATCTTGCTTAGTTTTATGCTATAAATAGCTGGGAGAAGATTTGTTCGCTCAGATTCACCTACGAACAAATCTGGAAAGTACTATGCTTAGTTCATAAAGCCCTATCAAAGGCACAGCCATTAAACACTGTGTGATTATATCGGGCGGGGTGAAGATTGCCGCTATGATAAAGATAATGACTATCGCATATTTTCTATTTTTAGATAAAAATCCGGGAGTAACAACCCCTATCTTTGTAAGAAAAAGTATCGCAATAGGAAGCTCGAAGATTACCCCTGATACAAAAGTCAAAGTTCCTATAAAAGAGATGTATCTACCCATGCTCAACATTGGGACGATAAAATCCCTGCTAAAACCAAGAAGAAATCGCATCCCTATAGGTACAATAATAAAATACCCAAAGAGGATTCCCAATACAAAATTTATAAAAGAAAACAGACCGAATATTAAGGCGTATTTTTTTTCCTTTCCTTTTAACCCTACGGAAATAAATCCCCAGACCTCGTAGAGTAAAAACGGCAAGGATAAATACAATCCTGCCAAAAACGCTATCTTTATATTAGTAATGAATGCCTCTTGAGGGGCAATAAACACCAGTTTTCCAACTGGCCTAACTACAAAATCGAGGATTATATCTTTGAAGGCATAAGATATGCATGATGCGATAATTAAAAAAATAATTGATTTTATAAGTCTGGACCTAAGCTCTTCTAAATGCTCAACGAAGGTAAGCCTTTTAACTTCCATAGCCTATAATATTAAATTAAGTACTACCCCTACCAATATTGCCAAAACCACCATAATTATAGCTGACTTACACATATCTTTTATACCGAGTTCACGTATCAACACTACGAAAGTGGCAATGCACGGGAAATAGATCGCCAAGATCGTAGAACCGATCACCAGCTGTTTAGTGGTTAAATTCAACGGCCCTAGCATCCCAACTGCTATATCCTTTCTTAAAAAACCTACTATCAAAGCAGAGATAGCTTCCTTAGGCAAGCCCCACAATCCCGAAAGGACTGGGGCAAAAATATTAGAGAAAAATTCTATAACCTTTAATGTATGAAGTATATTGACAAAAAGTATACCTAAAAGCACGAATGGCAAGGCCTCCTTTAAAAACCCATATAACCTCATCCAGAGCTTCTTAAACACCGCCATTAATTGAGGAAGTCTGTAAGGAGGTATTTCAATCAATATCTCTGGAGAAGCACCTTTCAATACCTTATTAAAGATCAATCCTTTTATAATCAAAAGTAAAAAAAGAGTACCGAATACAATTGCTAAATATTTCCCACCCCTCTGGCCTACCAATCCAATAATCATTGCAATCTGCGCCATGCAGGGGATTGCCACTGCCATTAAAGTAGCCGCTATAAATTTTTCACGTCTGCCTTCTAATATCCGGATTGCTAACGCACCAGGCACATTGCATCCTAGGCCTAACATCATCGGAATTATTGCAAAGCCGTGAAGTCCGAGATGATGCATGAGGTTATCTACCAAAACAGCCAGACGCGGAAGATATCCAAAATCTTCAAGGATACCTAATATTAAATAAAAACTGAATATATAAGGCAGCACCATTGCTATAGGCACAAAAAGCCCGGTAGTCAAAAGCCCGAAGGATTGACCAAAATTTATTTCGGATTCGATAAGGTTGCCGATAAGCACGGTATGCAAAAAATTTTGCTCACCTAAAAAAGCACTCAATTTGTTCATTAAAGGTAGCCATCCTTTTTCAAACAAAGGCTCAAACATATAAGTAATCAAACCCTCTCCTATAAAACGGATCGCCCAGAATGAACTATATATAATAGCTATACCTATAATTATCCCTGTGAATGGTTTAATGCTCAATTCTTCCAATCTTTCCAGTAATGTATGATGATGGTGGGTCAATTTCTGGACCTCCTCGACAATATCACCTATCCTTTCCCATTTCTCACTATCAGTAGAAGGTTTTATCTTTAAAGGCTCGACGTCCGGAAAACGATCAACTAATTCTTTTATCCCTTCACCTGTTAATCCGCAAGTAGGAACCACAGGGACCTCTAATTTTTCTTCTAATTTTTTGACATCTATATGAATCCCCTGATGCTTGGTCTCATCCCACATATTTAAAGCAACGATGACCGGGATATTTTTCTCTAAAAGTTGAAAGGTTAAATAAAGATTCCTCTCAAGATTAGTGGCATTAACTACATTTACAACCAGATCTCCGGTTTTCAACATCTGGACTGCGACTTCCTCTGCTTTGCATGTCGGTTCCAGTGTATAAGTACCGGGGACATCTATCACCATAGGCCTCTGGCTACCTATCTTTATTTGACCTTGAGTAAATTCTACAGTAGTCCCCGGATAATTTGAAATTACAATCCTAGCCCCTGTGAGCCTGGAGAAAATAGCGCTCTTTCCGACATTGGGATTGCCCATTAATAAAATTCTACATATATCCTTCATCGTTTAACATTAATAAAAATCTTTTTAGCCATTCCAAACCCGATAGCTAACCGCAACTTATCTATCTTTATAGTCTGCGGCCCTCTCCAAAAATGTGAACTGACCTTAGTCATCTTTTTGCCTGGCCTAATACCCATGCTCTGAAGCCTACTTATAACACCATGGCCTCCATGTATATCCTCTATTACTCCGGACTCCCCTGTATGCATTTTAGTTAAGTCTACTATCATTGAACATTCCTCATCTTACATAAACTTTTTGTCTTGGTTTCGATCGAATTCAAAAGTGAGTCAAATGATTTTTCAAACGATGCCACCCCGTCCCGAAGCAAATCACTACAGACACTATCTATGTCTATACCAAAATCCCTCAAAGTGCGAATAACGCTCTCAGCCTCACCAGCATCCGAAGTTATAGCTTCCTCAATAACGCCATGGTCTAAAAAGGCCCTGAACGTGTCTTCCGGCAAAGTATTAACAGTATCCTTACCAATAAGCCCAACCACATATTTGATATCACTATAATCAGGGTTTTTAGTGCTGGTAGAGGCCCACAAAACCCTTTGGACATTACAACCTTTTCCTTTCAATTTTTCAAACTTCCTTCCGGAAAAAATCTCTATATATTTCTGAAAGATCAGTTGCGAATTTGATATTGCAGCCTTTCCTTTAAAAGATTCCAGTTCAGGTTTTTTATCAATCATATTGTCTGCCACTGTATCAATCCTGCTTACAAAAACACTGGCTACAGAATGGACATCTCTCATATCCCTGACTTTTTGCTGAAGCCTTTCAATCCCTTTCAGAAAGGCCTGTGCAGTTCTATTATACTGCTCTAAAGAAAAAATCAATGTTGCATTAATATTTATACCTTCAGCTAATAACTCTTCTATAGCCCTATATCCGGCCTTTGTAGCCGGTACCTTAAACATAACATTCGGCCTATTTACCTTTCTAAATAATCGCCGGGCATCCTCTATTGTCCGATCTGTATTAAAGGCTATTTTCGGATTAACCTCCAAACTCACATAACCGTCTAATCTATCTGTCTTATCATAAACTGGTTTAAAAATATCAGCTGCATCTTGGACATCTTTTACGGTTATATCATCATAAATCTCGAACGTAGACTTTCCTGAACTGCTCAACTCTTCTATCCTTGCATCATAATCATTACTAAATCTTATAGCCTTATCAAAAATACTAGGATTGGAAGTCATGCCCCTTAATCCAACACTGATCATTTTTTCAAGGGCCCCTGACTCGATCATAGAACGACTGATATTGTCCAGCCAAATACTCTGGCCAAATTCGCCTAAGATTTCAACTGTCGTCTTACTCATAAAACCAGCCTCCTATCTTTAACTAAATACGCCATCAATCGTTGCATTACACTTCGCACACTTCCCATCTTTTATATTGTATCTAGATACATCAAAGATTATCCTCTCAATCAAAAGTTCCTTACAATTATAACAGTATGTATTGTTTCCCTCAAGCACATTACCTAAATATATATAACGTAGGCCCATTTCTTCGCCTATCCCTTTCGCCCTCTTCAAAGTCTCGACAGGAGTAGGCCCTGATTCCGTATATTTATAATCAGGGTGGAATCTACTAATATGCCATGGTATCTCCGGTGCTACACCTATTATAAAGTCTGCGATTCTTTTGAGTTCTTCATCTGAATCATTCTGTCCTGGTATAATCAAGGTGGTAATCTCCACCCATATGCCTAACTTTTTCATTGTTTTTATGGAATTAAGGACTGGCTTTAAGTGTGCGTGGCACATTTTCTTATAATAATCTTCGCTGAAAGACTTTAGGTCAACATTACACGCATCCAGATATGGCCTTATCGTATCAAGGGCAGTTTCAGTCATATACCCATTTGTTACAAAATTATTATAAAGCCCTTCAGTTTTGGCAAGTTTTGCAGTCTCATATGCATACTCAAAAAAAATGGTAGGCTCTGTGTATGTATATGAAATGCTTTTACACTTATTTTTCTTGGCCTCTCTTACAACCTCTTCAGGTTTTAATTCATGGCCGGAAAGCTCTTCCCCTCTCTTTGATACCTGTGATATCTGCCAGTTTTGGCAGAAAGAGCACCTAAAATTACATCCTACAGTCGCTATTGAATATGCGTTTGAACCCGGGAAAAAATGGTAAAGAGGTTTCTTCTCGATCGGATCAACATGTAATGCAATAACTTCCCCATATACATGAGTAAACAATCTACCATTACTATTCTTCCTGACCCCGCAAAATCCAAATTTATCAGGCAGGATTTCACAATAATGAGAACAAAGTCTGCACTGTACTTTCCCATCCTCTAATTTTTCATAAAGCATTGCCTCTTTTATCATCTTTTAATCCCACGAGAAGGACAAAGTCTACTTACTAAACATTCTCTACACAAAGGCCCTCTAGCCTTACACGTTTTTCTGCCATGCTCGACCAATATATAATTAAAATCCAGCCAGGCCTTTTTGGGTACAATCCTCATTAGGTCTTTTTCTATCTTTTCAGGATTATATTCGGTACTTAAACCCATTCTCCCTGAAAGTCTCTTAACATGGGTATCCACAGCTATACCTTCTGCTTTTTTAAAACCGCTGGAAAGGACTATGTTTGCAGTCTTACGTGCCACACCGGGTAAAGAGACCAATCCCTGCATAGTGCCCGGGACCTTTCCTTTAAAATCTTCTACTATTCTTTTCGACGCAGCGATAATATTCTTTGCCTTATTTCTGTAGAAACCTGTCGAACGGATCTTTTTTTCCAAGATAGACTGCTTTGCATTAGAAAAATCATAGACACTTTTATATTTTTTAAAAAGACCAGGCGTTATTTTGTTCACCCTCTTGTCAGTACACTGCGCAGAAAGTACTGTTGCTATTAAAATCTGAAAAGGCGTTTTATAATACAGGGCAGTATGGCTTTTAGGATAGGCTCTACGCAATATCTTTATTATTTCCAATACCCTCTGACTCTCTGGCTTCATTATTTTATATGACCCGGGGTAAGATTAACAATCTCTTTCACATCTACTACTATTAAATATTCCGGCTTAGGCAAGGATGCCTCTGGATGTCTGGAATGGCCAATTTCACCTTGAATATTCTTAATAAGTCTATGGGATATCCTCTTGGTGATCTTGCTCTCCCAAGATTTCATTATATGAGACTTTAATATATCTTTTTTTAATAATCTGGCATTACCTTTCAGGCTATAACCTATAAACTTATGTTCGTTAACGGCGGTAATACTTATCCGCGGATTTCGCTTAAGATTTTTATAGGTATTTTTTTTATAAAGGTCCAGCAAATAAACCTTGCCATTGCTACTTATATCCACTATACCTTTACAAGAATTATGCAGAGAGCCATTTCTATCAATTGTAGTAACAATAGTATAGGGCTGATTATTAAAAAACCTGATTATTCCTTCATTTAGTTTTTTCATTCTAAGTATCAATGTTTAAATCTTTCACACTCTCCCAAAGACCATGAAGGTTACACTTTGCCCATGACTTTAATGAACCGTGTGCATGAGAAAGTTTGACCTTGAATCTAGCCACGGGATAACTTGTCCCTCCGCTAAAACTACATCTACCCAAGAAGGTATCTCCTGAATAAAGCTCTACCCATTCAATAAAATGACCTGGTTCATTAGGGTGTGTGACGCCGTCTATGCCACCTACCCGGACATTAATTTCAAATACCTCATTTTTTTTTACTTTATCCGGCGCTTCTATTATAGGCAGATGCTTCTTTTCAAGGTCAGTCAGATTCTTTTGATCTTTTGGTATATTAACACCACACAGTATATCTTGTTCACAAGTATATTTAGCTTCAGGCATAAAAATACCTCCTTTTTGGTTATAAAGATTAACTTACCACCTTTTTTAATTCCTCTAAAACCTGCCCATAATCAGGATGGGAAGAAAGTTCCGGCACATATTGGACATACCGAAGCGTATCTTCTTTATCAATTATAAAAATAGCCCTTGAAAGAAGCCTCAATTCCTTTATCAAAACTCCATACTTAACCCCGAAATCAGCATCCCTGTGATCAGAAAATGTCTTTACTCCATTAATATTGTTATCATGACAGAATCTTTTCTGGGCAAAAGGCAAGTCCATCGATATAAAAATAATAACAAGGTCCTTGGAGAGTTTTGTAGCCTCATCATTAAATCTTTTTATCTCCAAATCACAGATAGGCGTATCCAATGACGGTACTGTTGCAATTAGTTTTACTTTATTCTTAAACTTATCCAGAGAGACTTCTTCAAGATTATTATTTAAGGCTTTAAAAGCAGGTGCTTTTTCTCCGAGATTAAGCGTCTCCCCCATGAGAGTAAGAGGGCTGCCTTTCATAGTTACTGCGACTTTGTTTTCCATAATATCCACCCCTTCTGTAATGATACTATTTTAGTATCATTACAG
>JAHJHC010000049.1 GCA_018824145.1 Candidatus Omnitrophota bacterium
ATTTGTGAGCCGTAACTCCTTGCGGACTTTTGGCAAAACATTTCTAATGTGCCGAAGGCACTAGCCCTGCCAGCCAAAAAGACGAGCGAGCAGAAAAACAGAGTAAAATTGCCACGCTGGGGCAATTTTACGTCCCCAAGACCTGCTAGTCTGGGTGCTACTAAAAGTGTAACCTAACTCGATATATACATGTCTTGTATAAAAAAATGAAGATATTATTTCTAAATCCATTTTATGGGAAAGGATTTTGTAAAACTGCCAGATGGTTTGCTAAATCCAGGGCTAGAGAAAGGCGTCACCCGGATTATCTCTGCACAGCTATAGCTCTGCTTGAGAAAGGCGGTCATATCTGTAAATTTATCGACGGGACTGTTAATAATATTTCGATAGATGAAACGAGGGAGATCTGCAGGGGTTTTGGCCCGGATGCTGTTATTATTAACAGCACTACGCCATCTATAGAATCCGATCTTGAATATGCGAAAATGTGTAAAAAAGAATTTGGTACTGGGCTGATTACAATTATGGTGGGTGCTCATGTCAGTGCGGAACCGGAGGATACCTTAAGAAAAGGAGGAGGGGCTTTAGATGCAGTTGCAAGACGTGAATATGATTATACATTAAAGGAGTTTGCTGATACCGGTAATCTGTCTCGACTGGATGGTATATCATATTTTAAGGATGACGGGATCATACATAATCCAGACAGGCCATTTATAGATGACCTGGATAATCTGCCTTTTCCTGCCTGGCATCATATAAATCTGTATGATTATTATGCCCCTGCCAAGAGAAACCCTTTTCTGACAGTGATTACTGGGAGGGGTTGCGAAGGGAGATGTACGTTTTGTTTGTTCCCTCAGGTCATGTATGGTAGGAAGTATCGCCCCAGGAGTCCTGAAAGGGTTTTAGACGAGATAGAGTCCGATATAAAACTTTTTCCCGGATTAAAGGAAATCATGTTCGAGGATGACACGTTTACTTTGCATAAGTTTCACGGGAGATTGGAAAAGATATGTCAGGGTATGCTGGATAGACGGATCAAGGTAGGTTGGTCATGCAATGCCAGGCCGGATATTCATGATTTTTCTATTTTGAAACTGATGAAACGCTCGGGTTGCAGGATGGTATGTGTGGGCTTTGAATCAGGGAATGAAGAGATACTGGCAAATATTAAAAAAGGTATTTCCCTTGATGCGATGAGTAAGTTTACCCATCTTTGTAAGAAGGCAGGACTATCAGTGCACGGATGTTTTGTGATAGGGGCCCAGGGAGAGACCAATCTCTCTATTAAGAAGACTGTCAGATTTGCAACAGGCCTTCCGATTGATACGGTTCAATTTAGCGGTTTGTGCCCTTATCCAGGGACGGAGTTTTACCGCTGGTGTAAAGATAAAAATTATCTTATCCCAGGCAATTGGGAGGAATGGGTGGATGAAAACGGCGAACAAAGGACGATAATAGATTATCCTCATCTTTCATGCGAAACCATGAATAAAGCTATAGACAGTTCATTGTATAGTTTCTATCTTAGGCCCAGGTATATATTGTCCCAGGTTTTTCGGCCTAAATCTTTTTATGATGTCCAAGCCAGACTTAAAGGGCTTTTGAATTTTATTAATCATGTGTGGGTGACAAAGACATAGAAGTCTCCATGCAGAGCTGACGGGGTCTTGAGTCACTGGAATGATTTTGCCGTCCGCTACGGTTTACAACTCGCAAATTTGGCGAAATTCCCTTCGCCCCATACCGGCAATCTTAATATATTAATATGCCGGTATGGGGCTTCGGTCAGTTTCGCCATTTGCTCGCTGTAAATCCTTGCGGACTTTTGCCAAAATCTTCCTGATGTGCCTCAAGACCCCGCCAGTTCTGCCTGGAGACTTTTACACTAAGCGATGCTATGGAGAAAAGAACTTTTTATATCGTAACGTTAGGATGCAAGGTGAATCAATATGAGTCTCAGGTAATACGTGAGAGATTTCTTGAGCAGGGATATACTGAAGTTGAGTGTATTGATAAAGCAGACGTTTGCGTGGTAAATACCTGCACAGTTACTTCAACAAGCGATTCCAAGTCTTTTAGATTGATTAATAATGTTAAGAAAAGGAAAAAATGCGTTATTGCGACAGGTTGCATGGTTGAGGATAAAGATCTGGACCTCTCCATGTTTAGAGGTGTGGATTTTATTATTAAGAATAAGGATAAATACAAAATACCGTATATCATAGACGAGATTCAGGATTCAGGCAGCAAAAAGGAAGATACCATAATTACAGGATTAAAAGGTCATACAAGGGTGTTTGTGAAAGTTCAGGATGGATGTGATAATGCCTGTAGTTACTGCAAAGTAAGGGTTGTAAGGGGACATTCCCGAAGCAGGCCTTTGAACAAAATCTTGGATGAATGCAGAATCCTGATAAGAAATGGTACCAGGGAGATAGTCCTTACCGGCATATGTTTGGGCGCGTATGGGAGGGATCTCGCAAGAGACTTGGATATCTGTAAATTGATAAAAAAGATCAGCGAGATTGAAGGGGATTGGCGTTTCAGATTGAGTTCAATAGAACCGAATAATATAAATGAAGATTTGATTGCGGAGCTTAAGACACAAAAGAGACTTTGCAAACACCTGCATCTTCCGTTCCAAAGCGGAGATAATGATATATTAGACAGGATGAATAGGCCGTATACAAGAGAGGCGTATTTAGATATTGTCCGAAAATTGAGAGATGCTATCCCTGATATAGCTATAAGTACGGATATAATGGTGGGATTCCCGGGAGAGACAGAGAAGAGGTTTCAGAACACCTTGAATTTCATTAAACTTGTACGTCCAATGCGAATGCACATATTCCCATATTCCAAGAGAAAAGGGACAAAGGCATATGGTTTCGGAGACAATATTAGCAATGCGGTAAAAAGGGAAAGAGAAAATAGGTTAAGAGACCTGGCAGCGCGATTTTCGAAAGAATTCATAGATAAATTTATAAATAGAGAAGTGGAAATGCTGGTGGAAGACAAGGAATCTAAGGAAGGTCATTTACAGGGATATACAGATAGATATATAAAGGTATATACTTGCGGCCAAGATTCCTTAAAGGGCCGGTTGATTAAAGGACAAATCACCTTATTTAAGGACAATGGCAGTGCCATATATAGGCCTTATCTTGTGAAATAATTTATTGTCATGATTAGTAGCACCTAGCCTAGGTGCTACTAAAAGTGTAACCTAACTTTTCAAATAGTACATTTCTAAATGTGCTTGACATGTGACTGAATTTTACTTGACGCAAGAGACCCAATATGATACACTTGTGAAAAATGGAGATTGTAATGCGGAGATGTTTTCTACAAATTGCCATAGTTGTCTTTGTTTTCTCTATATCTGCCCACTTTGTTTATGCAGTGAGCTTGGATGAAGAGGCAGTATCTTATCGCAATAATGGATACCTTGCCCAGGAAAGAGGAGATATAGACGCTGCTATTTCATGGTATCAGAAGGCCATAAGCATGGATCCGAATTACGCAACCCCGCATAATGATTTAGGGATTTTATTCGAAGTTAAAGGCTGGCCAGATAGGGCAGAAGCAGAATATCAAAAGACGCTGGCCATAGACCCTAAATATGCAAATGCCCATACGAATCTCGCGCTTCTATATGAGAGAAAAGGCGAGTTGGAAAAAGCTGCATTTCATTGGATGAAAAGATATAGACTTGGGAAACCAAATGACCCTTGGGCAGAAGAGGCCAGGCAGAGGCTTGATAAATTAAAATTGCTAGACGCCTCAGGAAGAGAGAGTGAAAGATTGGGCAGTGAGAGCGTACCTTCTAAAATAGAAAAATATTCTGAAAAATTTTATGGAGGGCCCACGGCAGGAACGCAAGACTTAGAACCGGAACCAAAAGATGAAACCGGATGGACGAAGATAGGTTCTAAAAAAGATGCTAAAACTAAAGTTGCATCATCATCGGAGTCCAAAGGAAGATGGACTAAAATAGACCGCAGTCTTGGAAAAGAAGCTGAAAGCACTCAAGCTAGAGTTTCGCCGACTTCAAAGCCGCAGGACAAATGGACCAGAATAAACCTAGGCCCTAGCAAAGAAACTGAAAGAAGAGTTGCAAAAAGAACTTCGACTGGACGCAGTCTATCTTCAGGGTCAGAAAAGAATATGGATGAAGTGCTTCAGGAATCTTTAAAATTAGCAGAAAGGCGGCTTAAAAGAGAACAAAATAAAGAGGAGTTTATAGAGAAGAAACCTGACAAAACCAGCAGAGTAAGTAGGCCGAGTTCCGGGGCTAGCAGTTATTACTCAAAGGCCGATAATTATTTTAAAAAGGGAGAATATTCCAAGGCCTTAGATACAATAAGGGTTGCCAAGAGAGATCATCCTGGAGAGACAAGTTTATTGGAATTAGAGCAATCCGTAAAAAATAAAATGAAGGAGGAGAGGATAACTGACCATTATAACGAAGGTATTATGCATTACCACCAGAAAGATTATTCAGGCGCAAGGAAAGAATTCGAGGCAATACTTAATATCCTGCCTGAATAATACTCCAGACATAAGATTTTTTCACAGAAGGGGCTTAGTAAATCCTTCCATTAGTTAAGAAATCTAAAAAATACAAATATTTAGAATGTTAATATTTTAGAGAGATGGCTTGTAATATGAAAAAGAAGGTTTTTCTGATAGACGGAAATTCTTTTTGCTACAGGGCTTATTATGCTATAAAAGAACTTAGGTCTTCAAAAGGCCAGCCTACAAATGCAATTTACGGTTTTTTATTGATGCTCAAAAAGATATTGAAAAGCGAAAATCCGGATTATCTTGCCGTGGCATTTGATTTAAAAGGGCCTACCTTCAGGCATAAAAAATTCAAAGAGTATAAAATTAAAAGAGCCCCTATGCCGGAGGATCTGGTTTTGCAGATGCCAGTTATAAAAGAGGTGATTTCAGCCTACAATATCCCGGTATTTGAAAAACAAGGGTTTGAGGCAGACGATATATTAGCTACGCTTGCAAAAAAGATCTCTAAAGAAGGGCTGGAGGTTTTTATTGTTACAGGAGACAAGGATGCGTTGCAACTCGTAAATGATAATATCAAGATATACAACATGCATAAAGATGGTTTAGTATACGACAGAGAAGCTGTTAAGGAAAGATTTTCCGGTCTCGAACCAGGAAACATTGTGGATCTGATGGCGCTTGCAGGTGACCCCACGGATAATATACCGGGAGTGAAAGGAATAGGAGAAAAGACAGCTATTGATTTAATAAAGGAGTTTCAGAATATCGATGCTTTATATGACAATCTGGATAAGATAAACAGCCCGTCAAAGAGAAAAATGTTAGTCGAAGAAAAGGAAAATGCCTATATGTCTAGAGAATTGGCCACAATGGATAGTTCTGTGCCTATGGAGATAAATATCGATGACATGCGTATTACCGAACCGGATGCGGCAAAACTTTTACAGTTGTTTAAAGACCTGGAGTTTAAAAACCTCGCAAAGGAATTCGCTCCTAGTGATTCCGAGATAAATCGCAAGGCATGTTATAAGACTATTATTAATAAAAAAGAATTCTCCGCATTTATTAAGGAATTAGAGAAACAGAAGGAATTCGTCCTGGATTTCGAGACTACAAGCGAAAGACCATCGGAGGCGATTCCTGTAGGGATTTCTTTTTGCTGGGAAAGAGGCAAGGCCTATTACATAGCAATAATAGACGATAGTGCTGAAGGTTTAAGAGGAGGCATTGATAGAGGGTATGTCTTTAAGGCATTGAAAGGGGTTTTGGAAGACGGGAATATAAAAAAAATAGGGCAGAACATAAAATACGAAAAGTTGATCCTCTCCAGGTACGGCATAGACTTAAAAGGTGTAGAGTTTGATACCATGATAGCTTCTTATCTGCTGAATCCCTCGAAGATGAGCCATAGTCTTGATGACCTGGCATTTGAGCATTTTAATCATAAGATGATATCGATAAATGAGCTTTTAGGCACCGGTAAAAAAAGAATATCCATGGATAAGGTCCCGCTGGATAGGGTCTCTGAATATTCTTGTGAGGACAGCGACTTGACTTTTAGGCTTAAAGAGGTATTGGAAAAGATGCTTTTTGAAAAAGATCTGGATAAATTATTTGAGGAGATAGAGCTTCCCTTGATAGACGTACTTTCGGAAATGGAGAAGAATGGCGTAAAGATAGATGTTGAGTTGTTGAAGAAGATGTCCGTGGATATGGAGAAGGAGTTAACTGGTATCGTTAAAGACATCTATAAAATGGCGGGCATGGAATTTAATATAAATTCGCCTAAGCAGCTAAGTGAAATATTGTTTGAAAAACACTCTCTTCCGGTGATAAAAAAGACTAAGACAGGTTTTTCTACTGATACGAGTGTCTTGGAAAGACTTTCTTTGTTGCATCCTTTGCCGAAAGAGATATTAAGGTACAGAGAATTATCTAAATTGAAATCGACCTACATAGATACCCTGCCTGAACTAATTAACCCGGATACCAAAAGGCTCCATGCCTCGTTCAATCAGAGTGTTACCCAGACAGGACGGCTTTCTTCTAGTAATCCAAATCTGCAGAATATCCCGATTAAGACCTCTCAAGGCAGGCGCGTAAGGAAGGCATTTATAGCAGAAGATGATAGATTTATCATGTCAGCGGATTATTCACAGATAGAATTAAGGATCCTGGCGCATTTATCAAAGGATGAAGAGCTGATCTCGGCGTTTGAAAAAGGTATGGATGTGCATAGCCATACAGCTTCTTTGATTTTCGGGGTAGATGTAAAGGACGTAACGCCTGAAATGAGGGCCAATGCAAAGACAGTGAATTTCGGAATAGTCTATGGTATCAGTGGATTTGGCCTATCCAAGAGTCTTTCTATCGATCCTGCCAGTGCGCAGAGATTTATAGATTCTTATTTTGAAAGATATCCCCGTGTAAGGATGTATATGGAAGAAAAAATAGAAGAGGCTAGAGATGCAGGTTATGTTACTACCCTTTTCAACAGGCGCCGGTATATACCGGAAATAAATATAGGCTCTGCAAGAGAAAAACAGCAGGCTGAAAGAATAGCTATAAATACGCCTGTCCAGGGTTCAAGCGCAGACCTCATAAAGATAGCGATGATTAATATAAATAAAGAAATGAAAGAAAAGAGACTTTCCTCCATGATGTTATTGCAGGTCCATGACGAGTTGGTCTTTGAAGTCCCACAGAAAGAGCTTGAAGAAATGAGGGAATTGGTAAAAAGAGGAATGGAAGATGCCGTAAAATTATGCGTGCCGATCAAAGTGAGCGTAAAATATGGCAAGAATTGGTTGGAAATGGAGGGGTTTTAAGGCATGGTAGTAGGAGTCACAGGTAGTTTCGGAAGTGGCAAGACTACTGTTGCAAAGATGTTTGCCGAGCTCGGGGCTTATGTCATTGACGCAGATACTATTGCGCATTCATTGATGATGCCGGGGAAAGAGGTGTATAAAGGAATAGTCAGACATTTTGGCAATAGGATATTAAGGCGGAATAGAAAAATCCATAGAGAGAAACTAGCAGAGGTTGTATTTAAAGAAAAGCCGAAACTAAGGCTTCTTAATAGATTAGTCCATCCCGAAGTGATCGAACGCATTAATGAAATCATAATGGCAAAGGGGAAAAAGGGAATTATCGTTATTGATGCTGCGCTTCTAGTCGAAACCGGTTTTTATAAAAAGATAGATAGATTGATCGTTGTGAGATGTGATAGAAATAAGCAGGTCGAGAGGGTGTTTTCTGCAAAGGGGAAGACCAAAAAAGAGATCCAGCAGCGGATTAGGATGCAGGCGCCTTTGAAAAAAAAGCTGGCGCGTGCTGATTTTATCATAGATAATAGTGCTTCAATAACAAAAACCAGAGTCCAGGTTGAGAGGATCTGGAAACAATTAAGAGGTGTGGTATGACAGTAAAAGAAAAATTGGATATTGAAAAACTGAAATCTCTCAAGATATCAGAGTTGAATAAGATCGTACGAGAGATGAATATTAATGGTGCGACGAACTTGAAAAAACAGGATCTGATATTCAAGGTGCTGCAGGCACAGACAGAGAGGGACGGCCTTATATTCGGTGAAGGGGTATTGGAGACCCTTCCTGACGGATTTGGATTTTTGCGTTCTCCTAATTATAATTATCTTCCCTGTCCGGATGATATATATGTCTCGCCGTCGCAGATTAAAAAGTTCAGCTTGAAAACAGGCGATACTGTAAGCGGACAGATCAGGCCTCCGAAAGAAGGCGAAAAATATTTTGCATTATTAAAAGTAGAGGCAGTTAATTTTGAAAGCCCTGAATCAGCAAAAGAGAAGATCCATTTTGATAACCTGACCCCGCTTTACCCCAATGAGAGATATGTCCTTGAGACGAAAAAAGGCGATCTTTCTATGCGCGTAATGGATTTATTGACGCCCATTGGAAAAGGGCAGAGAGGCATGATTGTAGCACCTCCTTATAGCGGGAAGACAATAATTATGCAGAAGATAGCCAATAGTATAGCTACTAATTTTCCTGATACTGTTATTATCGTGCTTCTAATAGACGAGAGGCCTGAAGAGGTCACGGATATGCAGCGTTCGGTAAAGGGCGAGGTGATAAGCTCTACGTTTGATGAGCCTGCGGAAAGGCATGTGCAGGTTGCAGAGATGGTGCTTGATAAGTCAAGAAGGCTGGTGGAGCACAAGAAGGACGTTGTGATTCTTTTGGATAGCATAACGCGTCTGGCCAGGGCCTACAATACTGTTGTGCCGCATTCCGGGAAGATACTTTCGGGAGGAGTAGATTCAAATGCGCTTCATAAACCAAAAAGATTTTTTGGTGCAGCCAGAAACATTGAAGAAGGCGGAAGCATGACTATTATAGCGACTGCCCTTATAGATACAGGTAGCAGGATGGATGAGGTTATATTCGAGGAATTCAAGGGGACGGGCAATATGGAACTGCAGCTCGATAGAAACCTTTTTCAAAGGAGGATTTATCCTGCTATAGACATAAAGAGGTCAAATACAAGAAAAGAGGAATTGCTTTTAGGTGAGAAGGAACTTCAGAGGATATGGATTCTTAGGAAGGTCTTAAACGAGTTGAATACAGTAGAGGCCATGGAGCTTCTTCTTGAAAAGCTCCGCAAGACTAAATCAAACGAAGAGTTTTTAGACAGTATGAATCAATAAACGAGGAGGAAAACATGAAACCGAAGATTCATCCCGAATACAAAGATGCAACGATCATATGTGCATGCGGCGAAGTCATGCATACCCGCTCTAC
>JAHJHC010000147.1 GCA_018824145.1 Candidatus Omnitrophota bacterium
ATTTCTCAAGTTTTGGGCTATATTGCGTTTATTATTTTTGTAATATCATCTAGCGCATGGGGAGATATACTACCTTTTTTAGATTCAACCCTTTTTTTGTTAGGAGTTATACTTGTCGCAGTGGCAGCTTTCGGGAGACTATGGTGTTCTTTATATATTGGAGGTTACAAAACAAATATACTGATTACTGTCGGTCCTTATTCTATCTCCAGAAATCCTCTTTATTTTTTTAATTTCCTCGGAGCTATCGGTGTTGGATTTGCTACGGAAACTTTTTCCTTTCCGCTGATTGTTGCTATTATTTTTGCTATATATTATCCACTTGTTATAAAAGGAGAAGAAGAAGGACTTAAAAAGAGACACAATGCTAAATTTGACAATTATTTACATAGAACTCCTTGTTTTTTTCCAAACATATTCCTATTAAATGAGCCAGACACCTATATAGTAAATCCAAAAATATTCAAAAAAGATTTATTTTATGCTCTTTGGTTTGTCTGGGCATTAGGTATATTAGAACTAATCGAAGAATTACATGATTGGCATATTATTCCTTGTCTATTCAAAATTTATTGATTGAAAAGAAACTGGAAATAGGAATGTCTTGGGGGATATTTTTTACTTTTGGTTTAATAGTATATCTAACATTGCTGATATTGAAAAAGAAAACAAAGATACTCAATGTTGAGGGTAGATAATGTGTTTTTATGAAATCCTAATTTTAAATAATAGCAACCAAATCTTTGTACAATTTGTCGATTTCTCCTGAGTATAGCCAGTTGTGAAACTCGTCCAATACGGGGAGGGGTCGAGTTTTACGTAACTTTATTATTTTAAATTAGTTACAATAAAAGCATTTTTTACATCTATGCTTTGACTATGTTTTATGTATAATGTATATTATGTTCTATAACATGAACATTTGTTCGATAAAACGAACATAAGAGGAGTTGTTGTGAAAATACATGCTAAGTTGGATGAAATATTAAAACAGGGTTCAAAAATAAAAATCTTACGATTCCTTTTTGCTGAAAAAGATGAGCATACAGGAAGAGGCATTGCCAAGGGTATAGGCATGAGCGCTTCTTCTACGTACAAAACGCTACAAGAGATGAAAGGCGAAGGATTGATCAGTGTGAGGAAGAAAGGTAACGCAATTCTATACAAACTTCAAGAAGACAATTATATTGTTAAAAGACTCCTAGGCCCTTTATTTAAAAAAGAAGAGTCTATATATGATGAAGTGATTTCTGTTATTAAGAGGAACTTGCTTCAGATGAAGAAAAAAATTGTTTCTATAGCCATATTTGGGAGTGTTGCTAGAAAAGAAGAGACGTCCAAAAGTGATATTGATATGGTAATTATAGTCAGTGATAAGATTGGAAGGATTAAAATAGATAAAGTGATGGATAAATTAAGTATTGATATAGCTAAGAAATTCGGAGCCGACATTTTCCCTTATATTTTAACAAAAGTTGAAATCAAAAGAAAATATGCCAAGAAACAGGCTATAATAAAATCCATTTTAGACAGTAATCGATTGATTTATGGTGAGCCAATTGAAAGGATTTTGACATGAGTTCGGCAAGACGATACAAAACAAAACCTACTGAAGAGTCTAATTGTATTATATATCTTAAGAAAGCCAGAGAATTTTACCAGACTATGTATCAGGCAGAAAAAGCAGAAAATTGGAATGCGGTTGGTCTAAATGGGGTTCATGCCACAATTTCCTTGATAGATGCTATATTAGTTAAGCATTCGGGTATACGGTCATCAGAAGAAGACCATATGACAGTAGTTGATTTATTGACTTCTTCTGTCGGGAATAAGATAAAAGATGTGGCGCAAAAGAGCCAAACTGCCAAGCGTATAATAGCTAAGAAGAATCTCGTTGCTTATGAGAATAGAGATTTTATCAATGGGCTATTCAGCAAATTTAATCAAGTCGCATAATTTTTGCACCTCTCTGAAAGCAATCCAGCCTATGCAATATCCCAAACCTACGACATTTGTCATAGGTTTTAAACTCCCTGAATAATGTAAATATATTGCTTCTCACTGATATGCTTGGAGTTATAGATATACACAAAGGTATGACAAAAGTTCGTAATTTGTTTTTGCACGGGGAGATTATTAGCTTAAAGATAGACTTGCTTATCTTATAGAGAAACGGTTAAATGTACATCTATAGTATTAATTGATGATTTTGAGGTGAGTTTTAGGAAAAGAGCTCTTTTTACAGGCATTGAACTAACATTTTCCCCATTAATAGTGACCTCTTTAAGCTTATATTCTTTGTAATCTAATCTATTAGGATTAAAGTAATTTACTTTTATTTTTCTTCCCGCAAAAAGCGTGTTTACTGAAATCTTCCCGGATTCTCCAAACTGTTCTTTAGTTATTTTAGGTGAGATTAAAAGATTTCCCATTTCTCCGCGTATTCCAAATACTTGAGTGAGAAGGGTAAGGACAAACCAGCTTGCTGAACCAGTGAGGTAATGGTACATGCCTCTTCCTTCGGAATTGAAGTATTCAGGCAGGCCCGGATAGATTTTACTTAAACTTGTATTTATGCACATCTTGTATATGGAATCCAATACTTCGAATCCTTCTCTGACAAAACCCCTTTTATATAATGCATAGGCGAACATTACATTCATATGGCTGAAAAAGGAGCCGTTTTCTTTTTCACCGTATGCAAAACTAAATGCCCTGCCAAGATCAGGATATATCCCGCCAAAATCAGTATTAAGCCTGAATCCGTG
>JAHJHC010000050.1 GCA_018824145.1 Candidatus Omnitrophota bacterium
ACACCTCACGTAGATAAAGAAAATATCCTTAAAGACATAGCTGAGGCTTACGTTTTGGACAGAGATGTTTTTATAGCTATCTTGAGAGACAAAATGGACGATGAAAAGATTCAAGGTCAAGATGTAGAGATATTCTTTGAAAAGTATATCAATGAAATCAAAAAGCTTGCAGTGGCAGTGGATAAACTATGAAAAAAAAGACATTCAGCCTTATAATCTGTGTCTTTATCTTCCAGCTCATATTTTCATTAAATAGTTTTTCTCAAGATCTTCCAAACTATACAGGATACGTAAATGACTATGCCAACATCCTCTCATCTGAAACTGAAAATAAATTGTCCCAGCTTATAGGTGAACTCGAAAGAAAGACAACCAGTCAAGTAGCTATTGTAACAATCGATACAACCAGTCCTCTAGATATTGAAAGTTACGCTGTAAAGCTCTTTGAAAAATGGGGTATTGGTCAAAAAGGAAAGGATAACGGCGTATTACTACTCATTGCCATAAAAGATAGGACAATGCGTATAGAAGTAGGCTATGGCCTTGAAGGCGCAATCCCTGATGCGCTCGCAAAGGTTATTATAGAGCAATATATCACCCCATCCTTTAAAGAAGGGGATTTTAATACAGGTGTCACAAAAGGAGTTATCGGCATCACCAAATTAATATCTAAAGAATACGATATAGAACTTTCTGAACTCAGTGATTTACCTATGCAAGTCCCCATGCCGGAAAAACCTTCTTTATTGGCATCCATATTAAACTTTATTTTTACCCTTTTTATCATCATGATATTTGTGAGTTTAAGGATGGGTTTTCTATGGTGGTTTTTATTGTTCCCCGGTACACATAGACGGCGTGGAGGATACTGGTATGGCGGCGGATACGGCGGAAATTCCGGCGGATTCAGTGGCGGGTTCGGCGGTTTTGGCGGTGGATTATCCGGCGGAGGAGGAGCATCAGGAGGGTGGTAGATAAACAAGGAGGAGAAATATGAAAAAGATATGGATTGTGTTACTCATCATTTTAGGTGTAATCTTCATTCTGGGGAGCTGGTTTATAAAAGGATTGAATACACCAGTGCTTTTAGATGAACAGGTAAATGCCAGCTGGGCACAGGTCGAGAATCAGCTTCAAAGAAGAAACGACCTGATTCCGAATCTTGTCAGTACAGTAAAAGGTTACATGGAACACGAAAGAGGCACGTTCGAGCGCGTAACAGAACTCAGAAGCCAATGGGCAAAAGCAGCTACCACGCAGCAAAAGATAGAAACAGCCAATGCTATGACTAATGCCCTATCGAGACTACTTCTAGTGGCTGAAAACTATCCTGAATTAAAGGCCAACCAGAACTTTTTAAGTCTACAGGCCCAGTTAGAAGGTACTGAAAATAGAGTTGCAGTAGAACGAATGAGATACAACGAAACAGTCAAAACATTCAATGCCTACCGCCGGACTATCCTGGGCGGATTCTTCTGTGGTATGCGAGGGTTAAATGAGGCCAGGGTGTATTTTGAAGTAAGTGAAGCCGCGAAAGAAGTGCCAAAGGTATCGTTTTAAACGGCATTGTAGGGGAGGTTTAAACTTCCCCTACAATGATTAGATGAATGAAAAATATCCTTTTAGTAAATCCCTGGATATACGACTTTGCTGCATATGACTTTGGCATAAAGCCAGTCGGACTATTACGTATAGCAGAATTCTTACGTAGACGCGACAATAATGTACATCTTATAGACTGTCTTGATGGCTGTTCGAAAAATAAAGACACGCATGGTTTTTCAAAAATAAGAAAAGAGAATGTCGAAAAGCCGGATATTTTAGAAAATATAAAAAGGCCTTATTTCAGATACGGCATCTCTATATCTGAATTCGTCGAAAGATCGGAAAAACTAAGTAATATCCAGAAAATTTATATTACTTCAGGGATGACTTATTGGTATCCGGGCGTTCAGCTAGCCATAAAGCTTTTGAGGGAACGTTTTGAAAACGTTCCTATATTACTCGGAGGTATTTATGCAACACTCTCCTACTCTCATGCGTCTTCAACAAGCGGGGCTGATATGGTATGGAAAGGCGATTATCTTAAAAGAGGGCATTTCCTTGAAAGAGATTTTTACCCAGCTTATGAC
>JAHJHC010000051.1 GCA_018824145.1 Candidatus Omnitrophota bacterium
AAAACACTCCTAAACTCGCGCTGCATGCAATAGGGCTCCCGCCAAATGTAGAAGCGTGCATACCTGGTTTTAAGACATCCTGAAACTTTGAAGACGAAATCATTGCCCCTATAGGTAAACCTCCTCCCAAAGTTTTTGCCAGTGTCATTAAGTCAGGCTGTACACCGTAATGCTGGAAACAAAACATCTTACCTGTCCTGCCCACACCTGTCTGCACCTCATCGAAAATCAAAACCAAATCCCTCTCATCACAGATCTTTCTAATCCTGGATATATAATCATCTGAAGCAACGTTTATCCCGCCCTCGCCCTGGATAAGTTCCAGCATTATCGCTATAGTCTTATCATTGATTGCTTTTTCAACTGCCTGTATATCATTAAACGGGATTATTTTGAAACCTTGAGGCAAAGGCTCAAAGCCCTTTTGATATTTTACCTGTCCTGTAGCTGTTACTGTAGCTAATGTCCTGCCGTGAAAAGAATTCTCCATTGTAATGATCTCGTATCTGGCTGACTTATTGCCATATGCCCTGACAAGCTTTATAGCTGCCTCATTCGCCTCTGCACCGCTATTACAAAAAAATACCTTACCTTCGTAGGCATTCTCAATTATCCTCTGGGCAAGTTTTCCCTGCAGCATATTATAGAAATTATTAGAGACATGGATGATCTTTTTAAGATAATGCCTTACGCTATTCACGACCTTTGGATGGCAATGGCCCAGACCGCTTACAGCCCATCCGGGAAAAAAATCCAAATACTCTTTCCCATCCAGGTCCCAAACCTTAAGGCCTTTACCTCTAACAATAACAATAGGCGCCCTTGTATAAGTATTTATTACAAATTTCCCGTATTGTTTAATTATCTCCTGTGTATTCATTTAACGATCTCCGTCCCGATACCTTTATCCGTAAAGATCTCCAGCAGCAAACTATGAGGGATCCTGCCATCGATTATATGCGTCTTTGAAACCGAACCGTTAAGGGCTGTTATACAAGCCTTTACTTTAGGTATCATGCCGCCCTGGATGATATTCTCATCTATAAGCCGAGATGTCTCTTCCATGCTCAAAGTAGAAACCAATGTGTTTTCATCATCTTTATTTCTCATTATACCTTTCACGTCCGTCAATAACACGAGTTTTGTCGCCTTAAGTGATACCGCTACCGCAGAACTCACCTCATCCGCATTCACATTATAGAGTTCATTGTCTAATCCAATACCAACAGGTGAAATCACAGGGACTGACCTTAAGCGAAACGCCTTTCTGATGATATGGGCTTCTACTCTATCGATTTCACCCACAAAATGTAATTGGCTATCCTGCTTATAGGGCTTAGTCTTGATTACATTCCTCTCAACAGTATTCAAGGCCTGTGCCCTGCCTCCCAGCTTTCTTATATCATTTACTATGCCCTGATTAACCCCGTTCAAAACCGAGTTAACTACTTGCATGGATTCTTTAGGAGTGACTCTAAGCCCGTCTTTAAACTCGACCTTTATCCCCTGTTTTTTGAGTTCATCGTTTATAAAAGGTCCTCCGCCGTGCACAAGAATAGGCCTTATCCCAACGTAACTCAGAAAGACAATATCTTCCAGGACCCGTGTTTTTATCTCAGGGTTTATTAGCGCACTCCCGCCGAACTTTATCACAAATATTTTATTAGTGTAAGATTTAATATAAGGCAATGCCTCAAGAAGCACATCTGCCTTTTTTATCGCTTGCTCCATCTTCATATTATTCTTCCCTTATGTACTGTACCCTGCGTTGATCTTCACGTAATCCTCTGTCAGATCACAGGTCCAAATCTTAGCAGAGTGTCTTCCGGATTTAAGGTCAATAACTATATCTATTTCCTTCTTCTTAAATACATCTAAAAGCTTGTTCCTGGGAACTTTTGTGCCTGCGCCATTCTTCATCACTAACTTTTTCCCCAGATATATCTCTACCTTTTCCTTATCCACCTTAACCCCCGAGGAGCCGACACTAGATGCAATCCTCCCCCAGTTAGGATCTCCGCCTGCTATCATAGTCTTTACTAGACTTGAAACAGCAACACTCCTTGCAACCTTTTCTGCGGATTCCGCATCTCTAGCGCCCTTTGATACAATCTCCACGAATCTCGTAGCGCCTTCTCCGTCCAGCACGATCTTCTTTGCAAGTTGTATGGATAAAAACTTAAGGGCTGTTAAAAACTTATGGTAATCAGGGCTGCCTTTCTTTATCCGTCTATTTCCTGCAATGCCATTGGCAAATATGATAGCAGTATCATTTGTGCTCATATCTCCGTCCACAGTAATCCTATTGAATGATTGAGCTACACTTTCCCTGAAAGCGCTCTCCAAGGCATGCCTTTCAATCAATGCGTCAGTCGTAAAAAACGCCAGCATTGTTGCCATTTTCGGACAGATCATACCCGAACCTTTTGCCGCGCCGCCTATACGGATATCCTTATTGCCGAGCCTTACGCTAACGCTGCACTCTTTATGCACTGTATCCGTTGTCATTATTGCCTTTGAAAACCTGGTCCCGTTTACTTTTTTTAAACCCTTGACCAAATCAGGGATCTTCTTCTTGATCTTCATAACCGGCAGGCTCTTTCCGATTATACCCGTAGAGGCGATTAAAACCTTGTTTCTATCCAGTCTTAATATCCCAGCCAATTTTTCCGTTACAATTTCAGCGTCTTTTATTTCTCTTTTTCCTACACATGCATTGGCATTGCCGCTGTTTGCGATTATCGCCTGACTAAGCCCCTTTTTAATCCTCATCTGGCTTAAGCTCACAGACCCGGACCTAAACCTGTTAACAGTAAACTGTCCTGCACATAAACCAGGTGATTCAGAAAATAATAAGGCCAGGTCATTCCTGCCGCTCTTCTTTATTCCACAGCTGACTGACGAGGCTAAAAACCCTTTTGGCGAGGTTATGCCGCCTTTGATAATCTTCATAATTTTTAAAATTCGGGACACATCCCAATTTTCTATGAAAGAGAAGAAAATTGGGATGTGTCCCGAATTTTAAGCTTTGCAGCTACAGTCCCTCTTTCTCATCAAATCCAAACATAATATTCATATTCTGCACTGCCTGGTGGCTCGCTCCTTTACCCAGATTGTCAATGGCAGTCATAACAATAGCCAATGACCTATCAGGAAAGATCCTGATCCCTATATCGCAAAAATTCGTCCTTGCAACATTCTTCGTGTCAGGACAGACACCCTCTTCCAGGATCCTTACAAAATACTCTCCTTTATAAAAATCCTTGTACACCTTAAGCGCTTCCTTAGTATTTATTATTTTATTCAACTTAAGATAAATAGTACTGAGGATCCCTCTCTCCATCGGCACCAGATGCGGGATAAAATTGACTTCTAGTTTTTCCCCGCTTACACAGCTTAATTCCTGATTGATCTCAGGCATGTGTCTATGCGCGTTGATTTTGTACGGCCTAAAACTATTCTGGAGCTCCGTAAACATAAGGCCTTGAGCCGGGACCCTTCCTGCACCGCTCACGCCTGATTTTGAATCGCATATAATAGACTTTGTATCCGCAAGCTTCTTTTTCAAAAGAGGCGCACAACCTAAAATAGCGCCTGTCGGGTAACATCCGGGATTTGCTATCAAGTCGCTTTTCTTTATTTTCTCCCTATAAAATTCAGGGAGTCCATAAACAGCCTTATTAATATATTCAGGGCACTCATGCTTTACCTCATACCATTTCTCATATACCCCCACATCCCTTATCCTGAAATCCGCACTCAGATCTATGACTTTTTTCCCTGCCTTTAAAAATAGAGGCGCAAATTGCATTGATACCTTATGCGGAAGCGCCAAAAAAATACAATCGCTCTTTTTACAAATCTCTTCAGCTGATTTATCACTGCACTCTAATTCCAGCATGCCTTTCAGCCACGGGTATAACTTTGAGACAGCCATCTTTTCTATTTTTGCGGCGAGGGAAGCGATCTTCACTTTAGGATGGTTCAATAAAATCCTGATGAGCTCTTCTCCCGCATAACCGCTTGCGCCCATAATACCGACCTTTAACATCTCTTCCTCCGTCGTTTAAATAACATATCCCCTATAATAAATAAAAACGCCTACCCTGTCAATCTAATTCTCGTCGGAAAATAACAAGATAGGCGTCAATAAAAATCCAAAATTTAAAATTATGTTAACGTTTCGTCCACTGGAATCTCTTTCGGGCGCCTTTCTGTCCGTACTTCTTTCTTTCTTTGGCCCGGGGATCCCTCGTCAAAAAACCATTCCTTCTCAACACCGACTTCGTATCATCGCCTGTCAATGCCAGGGCCCTTGATATACCGTGCCGCAATGCCCCTGCCTGACCTGACATGCCGCCGCCTTTTACAGTGGCAATCACATTATACTTATCCGAAAGATTAGTCGTCTTAAGCGGCTGATTTATAAGCAATTTTAAAGTAAGCCTATCGAAATATTCGTCGAGAGGCTTTTTATTGACCTGTATCTCGCCGGTACCTGCCATTAAACGTACGCGAGCTATAGATTTTTTCCGCCTCCCTGTTGCCCAATAAACATTCTGTTCTACCATATTTAATAAGCACTCCTCTGTTTTTCTTCTATGATTGTGCGAATTAAATCCGCCAACGCTTTGTGGCGGATTACCTTTCTATCTTTTCAGGCTGCTGTGAGGCATGCGGATGTTCCGGCCCTGCATAGACCTTGAGCCTGGTAATCATCCTTGAGCCCAATTTATTCTTAGGTAACATGCCTTTTACTGCATGACGTACGGCTTCCGTAGGTTTTGTCTCCAAAAGTGTCTCCAGATTCTTTGTCTTTAACCCGCTCGGATACCCTGAATAATGGGTATACAACTTCTGGCTGAGCTTTAAGCCGGTTACAGCTACCTTACCGGCGTTTACTACAACCACAAAGTCCCCATTGTCCACATGTAGGGTACAGTCCACCTTACGTTTGCCGCTTAAAAGGAGCGCAATCTTTGAAGCAAGGCGGCCCAAAATCGCACCTTCTGCATCTACCAGATAATATTTCCGTTTAATATCTTTTTCAGTGATCAGCGTCGTCTTCATATACAGTCCTTTATAGGAACATAAATTATATCATAAAATCTGGTTATGTCAATACAAAAAAATCGGGACACATCCTATTTTTCTAATAAAATAGATATAGAGAAAAAATAGGATGTGTCCCGATTTTTGATTTTTGGAGAAATAAAGACAGCCTTTAAAAGCTATAAGGAATGCGTACTTCAATGACCAAATCAGGAGAATCTGCGGTTAAGCCATGAGCAGCAGAAACCTCACAAGACAGATATTTACTAATTGACCAGGTAAGCCCATATTTCAAACTTGCAGTATTAGTAAATGAACCAGGAACAGTATTTTGGTTGAGCCGCATTTTATGACTAACTGACTGCTGTAATTGCATACTCAATGCAACCTGATAATTCAAGGCAAAGGCAACGCCAATGCCATAGTCAAGGGTATCCCCTGGTTTTATAGTGCCGTAATCCTCAACATCATCTCGTTCTATGTTATATGTATATCCTAAACTTGCAAAAATTATTGCAGGGTCTGAAGACTTCACTGCAACGACACTCCCTTTAACACCCCAATGGCCAGTCCCTAGTCCTATATCTCTTCCGTAAGGCTCTTTTCCTGTTCTTGATTTTACACTCAAACCAACAATTGCATCAGGGATAATTCCATGTTCATAAGCGAACTGATAAAAAACACCGCCTGATACATCCCCGATTCCGTGTAAATCCCTGGTTTCTTCAGAAGCAGGTGATGCAACACTTACCCGCTCATATTGATACCGGTACGGTACACTGAGTTCCATTTGGAAGTCATTTCTTAATCCGTATCTGGTAGTGAGTGTTTCAACAAAAATATCCCTTTTTACTTCCTCTGTTGAAATCTCACCGATTACTAAAACAGGAAGGATTGTATAACCTCCGATAGTAACACGATTTGCAGAAGTATGGACATAGGTTGTTGTCGGCTGAATCTGCCAGGTCCCTTTCTTTAATAAAATACCGCCTTTTTGAATCAAGGCCTTTTTAATCGGCTCCTCTTCCTTGACAAGCTGACCTCCTGTTTGAGCCAGGTCTGTGTCTTCTGCCTGCTCCATTTCTTTTATATCTTCTTTCTCTGCCTCTGCTACCTGTTCTTCTACATCTTTTTTGGCAACCCTTATATGATGCCCCATAGGAGAAGGAGAGCCGGCCCCTACAATCTTATCTATATCCTTATCAGAAATTACAATAGCAGGCTCCTCCTCTATAGCTTCAATCTCACTCACATTAACATTGGATATTGCAGGCGGGGTCTTATCTGCTATAGATATATCTAAGGTCTTGAATGTAAAGTTGTTACTTACATTCTTATTCCCTAGCTTATCCTCACTTATCACCCTGTAATGATATAAGGTAGACGGGATAAGATTATTAAGGATTACCTCGTGTGAATTTACAAGATTTTTATCTATTTCAGTAACATGTTCATATTTAGATTCCTCAGTCCCATACTCAACCTGTGAGGTAGCCCTTTCATCCGTAAGCCACGTAATCCTCGCTGAAAAATAACCTATTGCAGGAGTATCTGTTTCTTTTTCTTTGGGAAAGGCCTGACCGTGAAAAACCGGGCTGGGTAAAAGCAGATATATACCTATAAATATGAAAACTTTAAAGTATCGAAAGTATGCCATAATAAACACTCCTGCAGATTATTACTAATTATCTGAATTCCCCATCAGCATGTACATTCCCCAGGGTATCAACACCAAAAGTCCGCCCTACCATAGAAGGATCGGCAAAAACCGCCTTTTCTTCTTCGGTCAGCTTAAGAGGTGCATTAGGATTTTGGTTATCGGCCTTTGATAACACTAAACCTATACCATTCTGCCACAGATTCAAGAATTTTTCAACTCTCATAGTCATATTGCCTAACGCAGGGTCAGCCAAAAACACGCGGTCTCCTATCAAACCGCGGAAAATAATAAAATGAGAATAATCTTTTATATTTATCGGGACAAGAACCGGCTTATTAAGGCTGACCAGGTATTCTAAATCCATCTTATAGCCAACCACCTCGTACCCTCTCATCTTCGCATAATTCTTCAAATCCAAAAGAGAAAAGCCTTTTCTCTCCTTAATCTTCTCCAAATCAACCGTGATTAATAATCCCTTGATGATCTCGTCTTCTGTTACAGTATCGCTAAAAAAATAACTAAACAGCGTAGCCAAAGATGCAGGGCCGCAGGAGTAATCAAAGCTCTGCTTAACGATATTCTGCGTCTTAATCTCCCTAAAGCTTTTAACAGGTTTCTTTATCCTGCCGCCGAGGCTGATATCTACAGGGAAGGCTTCTTCAGAAACTACGACGCAAATCACCAAGGCCAGTATGATAGAGACAACCCTCTTCATAAATTTTAATTAGGGTGCATTAAAGACGTTACTCAAATTGAGCTTCTGGAGCAATGCGTTTTTAATATTACCTCTTAGGGATTTTATAAAAGTGAAATTTGCCTGAGAAGCCACGGCCTTATTGTTTGCCACAACATCATTAATATCAAAATTCATTAATATGCCTGAGAACGACAAAGAACTTGCCTTTGCGCCGCCATGGTTTGTCGTATTAGTATTTATGACATTTGCCGTATTCTGGTTATTGACCACGGGATTTTCTATATCATTTTTAGCTATTATGATGGCAATATTAGTCTGCAGAGCTGCAGCTGAGTTCCCCTGATTTTCTACAGTGGTAATATTAGTATTGTTTATCTTGGTATTAACAACACCGCCATTTAAGGCCACCACTGCAGCAATGTTCGTCTGCGCTGATACGCTGGATGCGCTTGCAGTGACCTTATTTACTGTGCCGGTAACTGCGGGGGGCTCCATAGAGTTATTATTTAGAGGTGCAGTGGGAGTTGGGACAGAAGGCGGCGAGGAATTTAGAGTCGTTCCAGTTTCAATTATTTTATCCGGCTCGAATGTGTCAACCGGGACATCCAATACAACAGGACAAGAGTTATTCGAAAGTATCTCAGATGGTGCGCTATAAGATAAAGAACTTGCCTCAACTCCAACTTCTGGTAGAGAAGCAGCTTGGATTTCTTCCATAAAAATATTGGCGACCTCTGCGACATTGAGGTTATTAATCTCCGCATCTACAATGTCGCCGACTTTAGCGACTATTGCGTTAAGATTGAGCTGATTTGCCACAGCTGAATCTCCCAGGTTTGCCACTACGGCCTCATTGGTAGCGTTAATAGTGATAGTACCTTTAGTATTAACACACGAGATAGCACCAATGTTAGTCTGGCTCGCAACTGCCGAACGAAATGCATAGGCAGCATTGATGTTGAAATCAAACCCTCCTACATAGATCGTATCAAGCACCTCGTCAGAAAGGATCTCTGCATGGCCGATAGCATAACTGACAGGGGTATAAGCATATAATATAAGGAATAGAATAAAGACGAATAATAAGGATAATTTCTTTATAAACATGGCGGGCTCTTCTTTATTATTGATTTAATCTGGGAGGAGTTTTACCTCCCCCCAGATTAAAAGTTCATTACCAAAACACGCTATTACGATCTAGGTCCTCCATGATGCGAACTTCCCAGATCTACATCTACATCAGCTTTCAGTCCAGTGTTCCCACCTGTAGTAGCAATTTCACTTCCAGTAGTTCCACTAGTAGCTATGTTGCTTCCACCTATAGCCTTGTTAAGGTCTACGTCTACATCACCAACAGTCACGTCTGTCCTAAAACTCCTACTGTTATCCGTAGTGGATGAATCAGTAGCTGAATTATTCGACATACACTGATTGTATGAATCAGTTATACTGTTAGTTGTACTATTGCTTGTAGAGCTACTTGTACTACTCGTAGTGCTACTTGTACTAGAAGTACTGTTCAACGAATCCTTCAACTCTACAGTATTATTCGACAAACACTGATTGTATGAATCTTTTACAGTGTTATTTGTCGTAGAGCTATACGAGTTGCTTATATCCATGGTCCTGTTGTCATAAGAGCTCATCATCATACAGGTACTAAGTGAGTTGTTAGAATCAGTGTTCGTTGTATTTGCAACAGAGTTGTCGATATCCAAATCACCGTTACCTAGAACAGTAGCGTTATTGGTTTGATCAAGGGAAACATTATGAGAATCTCCTTCAATCACCATCGCGCCGATGTTATTCTGTGCTACAGCTGCTGCATCCTGCAGATCCTTGACCTCGTTAATATTGATCTCTATACCACCGTGGCCAAACTTACCTGCATACAAGTCTCCCAGTTCTTCATCACTGAGGACTTTTTGAGCAAAAGTAGCTGGACAGTATACCATTACTAAAGCTACGCATGTAAAAAGTGCTATTAATTTTCTCATCTTTTTTCACCTCCTTCCTTTTTAAGATTTATAATAAAAAACCCAACATCCCCTAAAAAACAATAATTTTTGCGACATTCAAACCATCAATTATTGTGTTAAGAAAGTTGGGTCTTACTATAGCAAACATTAATTTATTTTTTTCTTACTTTTAACTCGTATTATATGTTATTATACGTTTATGCTATTAGACGATATTATGGTAAAACATCTAATAATTGGCTATATTGTACTCCCGCAGAAAAAGATGTCAATAGAAAAATTTATTTTTTTAACGCATCCTAAGTTTAAAATGTTAGTAAGGGGTGAAGTGGTTCTTTGGAAGGGAAAGATGGGTTAAAAATCTAAATTTTTAACTTTATTCCCGTATCGATATATAATCTCTTAGCAAAACTTTCTCTTAATCTAAGATTTTTCTGATCTAATAAGTTAACTATAAAACTGTTAAATGTACCTTCCAATCTCTCGAGCAGCAACCTGGGATTGACAATGATTTCTTTTGAGCCTTTAGTTTTATCCCAGATATGCAGCTGGACCAAACCCGTCTTCCAGCCAATGGTAGAATGTTCGGAAAGCATAAAATTGTGCAGGATCTGACATCTAAATCCTTCGTAAAAAAAATCTGCAAAATCTTTTACATGGGGAAGATTTTTTATTGATATATTCTGGCGGAATTCCGGGAAATGCTCACGCAGGAATCTTTTATATTTATCCTTATGTTTTATCTTAGGCTCACCATAATAGTACTGGGAAAGCAAATCGATCAATGCCGAGATTACAGCTAAAATCACAAAACCCGTAGTCTTATATTCAGGAAGAAGCAACTCTTTAATGGGATTTAAAAAACAAGCTTCTACTCTCTTTTTAAAGCAAGTTACAACTTCATCGAAGCTGGCTTTATCTAAGTCGCCCCATCGTACTCCTTCACAAAAAATTCTCTGCGGATTTCCTCTAACAGTCATAATTCGTCAATTAACTTTATTAAAGGAGGGGTTAAATTTTTTACGTTTTTACACTATGGAAAGGAACAAATCAACCAATTTAGGATCGAATTGAGTACCTGAATTTTCTTTGATTATTCTTACAGCCTCTTCTTTGGAGAAAGCCCTGCGATAAGGTCGATCAGATATCAAGGCCTGATACGTCCCTGCAATGGCAAGAATACGCGCACCTAAGGGAATATCCTCCCCGGCTAATCCGTCCGGATACCCCTTGCCGTTAAACATCTCCTGATGGTGCCGAATAAGCGGCTTAGTATCTTCCAGAAAATTTATCTCACCGACAATCTTCTCTCCAATCCTAGGATATCGTTTTACTATTGAATACTCTTCTTCACTTAAATTCCCGGGCTTTTCTAATATCCGCTCACTGACCTCGATCTTCCCGATGTCTTTTAAAAGAGTAGCAAATTCCAAATTCTCTCTTTCCTGCTCTGTCAAATTAAGCCGCTGGGCCATTTTTAAAGCGCAATTAACCGCGAAATCCGAATGACGCTCTTTAGAGGCATCTTTTATTTCCAACGCCTTTGCCAAGGCCTTGATAATAATAAGGTAAGTCTCATGCAGGTTAGGTGTTAGTTCAATATTATCTTTTTTAATAAAGGCCTCGGTCCCGTTCTTTAACTCCTCCATAAATATATCCTTTATCTGAGTGGGGAGATCCGAGCGGAGAATCCTATGGTGGCCTCCTGGGGTCTTGAAAGATTTGAGTTTTCCTTTGTAGATGTAATTTTTTATGGTCTGGACGCCGACCTTTAAAAGCTTGCCGGCTTCTTTTGTGGTGAGTATGGGTTTTTTATAAAGAGAGGAGCCATTATTTTTGTTATTCTCTTTTTTCTTCTTCACATCCGTATAAATGAGATTCTAAAACTTTAAGATAATATGTAAAAAATAAAAATCGTATAATAATATAGGCTGATTATACAATCTATGTAATCCATTTGTCAAGTGGTTTTTAGGAAAAAAAGAAAAAAGAGGGAAATCCAAGGCTGCATTAGTGGGTATTGGTGACAATAGCAGTGTTGGAACTGGTAACTGAATTTACATTGTAGCTAAAGTTAAAGTTGCTCTGGATTACAATAGTACTATTCACTGCATTAGTGTTAACGAATGCTGAATTGAGGCCATTAATATCAACAAGGTTGTTAGCTTCAGCTAACGCTATACTTTGCTCTACAAATCCTCCCATAATTTCCAGGAAACCCCCTGCATTAATCTGGTCAAGTTCAACATCGGTGAGATTTTCACATTGAGCCGCAAGAGATCCTTTTGGTAAAACCATAACCAAACCCATTAAGATAACCAAGATTATTAACCTTTTCATTACCTTCTCCTTTCTTTAGAAAAAGGCAAAAAAAATACCCCGTCTGAACAAGACGGGGTAAAAACTAAATTACCCTTTTTCATGTAATCGGCAACCCAGCCACCCTTATTTCGGGGCCTGTGGTTTTGCGACCCATCTTTTCAGACAGTGTGCCTTTTTCGAATTACACCTAAATTATACCATACAACTCAAAAAAATACAAATCTTCCTAATTCAATGTACTGGTGATTCTGATTTTTGTATACGTCGCTCGTGTTCGGTTGTAACTGTATCAAGTTTCTGTTCTATTCTCTCAACATTAGCTTTTACCTCTTTTATATCCCTGCTATTTTCTAAAACTACTGATTCAATCCTATCAAAACGTTTATCATGTTCGGCCAACTTGCTACTATGCCCTGATATATTGCTACTGATTATCTGTAACCTACCATCCATCTCATCTAATCTCTCATTCGTCTTGTCTATTTTGCGGCCAAGACCACTATGCCCTTCAGCTATTGTGTCTACTTTCTTCTCTATCCTTTCTAGTAATACATTCTGCTGTCTTTGTGAATCATATTCAGGTGTAATTCTAGATTTTTTTGTGGATTTCTTCTTCATAGATTTATTCCTTTCAGATTGCATTTTTTACTATACTATACTTTACTCCCTTTTTCTAAAAAATCAATCTATTTTATTTTTTCTTTTAATTCGGGACACATCCCAATTTTAGGCCTTCCTACAGGTCTCTGATTTATTATCACACCCAATTCTCCAGTTATTTCATTAATAAACTTCTCTGTTCCTATAGGTACCCCTTTAAACGTCGCTTTTTCAATCTTCTTCACATCATTTCTATTATCCGGCATATTTAAAAAATTCTCATATGCCTCTCTTTCACCCCTATTATGCCAGATTTGTTTAATAAAACTATATCTGTCTTTAATTATACTATTATTCGCAGTTGACCATCTATATTCATACGGCTTAGACACCAATTTCGCACGGACAGGATTCCTTTCAATATATCTAGATACAGCCCAAAGATACTCTTCTTTTTCGATTATTGAAGAATAGTATCTGCACTCCCATAAACGGCCTGTTTTCTTATATTTTTTATTGCTATACTGGGTAAATATTAAACTTATCTTCTGCATCATTTTAGAAAGAGAATTATCCAGGAATGGAGTAATTATACTATGAATATGGTTTTTCATAAGACAATATACACATACCTCACAATTACATCGTGAACTATACTTCCTTAACAACTCAAGATAAACCACCCTATCATCATCGTCAAAAAATACAGCCTGCTTATTATTACCTCTTTGAACTACATGATGAGGATAATTAACCGCTACTAACCTTGCTATACGTGACATAATAAAACCCCCTTTCCTTAATAAGACACAGCAGGGGGTCATTTTCTTTCAAAAAATTTTTAAGTTTTTTTAAATTCGGGACACATCCCAATTTTCTGATGATTGATGATAAACGAGAAAATTGGGATGTGTCCCGAATTTACAGTTATTAATTGGTATAAAGTCGTAAGTCATATCTAGATATATTAAGATTTAACTGCATTTATATAAATAAGTTGTGTGAATTGGTTATATATTATAATAACCGATTTACATAACAGCATGGCCTTATTGATATTACAAATAAACATATCTAGATATGACTTACTACTTTCTCTTAAACTTCTTAAAAAATTGTTCCAATGAAGGAAAAATTCTAGGTGTCTTACCTTGTTTCTTTTGTCGTTCTTCCCATTGTTTCCATACTATAGACTGAAGACCTCCAAAGACTAAACCAATCACAATTATCCCTAAAGAAGGCCCTACTATTCCAATATCCCTAACATATATTCCAAATAACAAACCAACTAATCCCGCAATGACAAAACCAAACATAACTACTCGATGAGCATGACTAGGACCTTTCCAAAATTTGATATTCATATTCTTATCTCCTCCACATACCACCATGCAATGCTTCCGTTGATAATGCGAGCCCTGTTTCTAATCCAATGCCCGAAATACGTTCACCTGCGGCTGGACCCGATATCCAGTCTAAAACAAAACCACCTACACCAATCCCGATCTTTCCAGAAGCTGATTTCAGAATTACATAGCCATAAAAAGACTCTTCTGTCAAACCACTCTTCTCAGTTATGAACTCAATCCAAGCTCCTGGACCAGAACCACTAGCTACAAAACCAAACGAAGATCCACCCCCTAAGAAGTGATAAAACTGTCTTTGACTAGTTGCAACATTTTCTATCTCAAAGGTTATGAACTGCCCACCTAACACAAATCCCCCTCCGCCACCAGCAAGGATTCTTATTCTAAAGTGATGCGCCCATCTCTTATCCTCCCCACACCACCCCCAAGGATCCACGAAGTTTACTGGGTTGTTGTTTACGTATGAATATAGGTTTAGGCCGTCTATGTAGCCTGTGGGGTCGGGTTGGATGAATCTTCCTAGGGTTGGGTCGTAGTAGCGGGCTCTATAATAGTATAGGTCTGTTTCCTCGTCAAACTCTCTTGCTGTGTAGGTGTATTGGTTTTTTACTTTGTTTCCTTTG
>JAHJHC010000052.1 GCA_018824145.1 Candidatus Omnitrophota bacterium
GATAAGCTTCTTAATGTCTTACACGCACTGGTAGAGGCAGGGAATACAGTTTTAGTTATCGAACATAACCTGGATGTGATAAAATCCGCGGATTATATAATTGATTTAGGGCCCGGAGGCGGAGATGCGGGTGGTAGATTAGTAGCTAAGGGGACACCTGAGCAGATCATGAAAAAGCCCGACTCTTACACCGGCGCGTATTTGAAGAACCATATAAAGTAGTACGCTTCTACCTCTGTCAGGCTAGCAGTTTCGGGGCTTCTTTTATGCGAGCGGGCCCCGTTCCAAATTCTTTAATATCGTCGAATAATTTATCAGAGTTGCACGCAGTAATATACAAACAATAACTTGACTGTCGATTAGAATTTGGAACGGGGCCCGCTCGCATAAAAGAAGCCCCGAAACTGCTAGCCTGACAGAGGTAGAAGCGTACTACTTTATATGGTTCTTCAAATACGCGCCGGTGTAAGAGTCGGGCTTTTTCATGATCTGCTCGGGTGTGCCCTTGGCTACCAGTCTGCCGCCTGCATCTCCTCCTCCGGGCCCTAAATCAATTATATAATCCGCGGATTTTATCACATCCAGGTTATGTTCGATAACTAAAACTGTATTCCCTGCCTCTACCAGTGCGTGTAAGACATTAAGAAGCTTATCGATATCAGCGAAATGCAACCCTGTAGTGGGTTCATCAAGTATATAAAGGGTCTTTCCTGTGCCGATCTTACTCAATTCCGTAGCAAGCTTTACCCTCTGGGCCTCGCCGCCTGAAAGTGTAGTCGCAGACTGGCCGAGTTCTATATAACCAAGCCCCACTTCGTGCAATATCTTTAATTTCTGGCGTATATAAGGAATATTTTTAAAAAGTTCCAAGGCATCTTCTACCGTCATATTCAAAACATCAGAAATAGATTTACCTTTGTATAAGACCTGTAATGTTTCATGATTATAACGTAATCCTTTACAGACTTCGCATCTTACATAAATATCAGGCAAAAAGTGCATCTCTATCTTCTTGATACCATCTCCTTGACAGGCCTCGCATCTCCCGCCTTTAACGTTGAAACTGAAACGTCCGGGGCTATATCCCTTCATCCTGGATTCCGGAAGTTTTGCAAGCACGCCTCTTATATAAGAAAAGACGCCTGTATACGTCGCAGGGTTGGAACGGGGGGTCCTGCCAATAGGGGCCTGATCAACCACTATAACCTTATCTATATTTTTCATACCTTCTATTTTTTTGTGCAACCCAGGTCTCTTTCTGGAACCATAAATATGCTTTGCCAGCGTCGTGTAAAGTATGTCATCCACCAAAGTGCTTTTACCTGAACCTGAAACACCTGTCACGCACACAAAAAGACCGAGAGGTATCTCCACATTAATATTCTTTAGATTGTGCTCTCTGGCGCCGCATATCTTAATAGACTGCGACTTCTTGCCTCTCCTCTTTGTCGGCATCGGTATCTTCAATTGTCCGCGAAGATACTTTCCTGTGAGAGACGCCTCGGAATTCAAGATATTATCTAATTTCCCCTGCGCAACGACATACCCGCCATGCTTCCCTGCACCGGGACCAAGGTCTATGATATAATCGGCATTTCTTATAGTAGCCTCGTCATGCTCGACTACTATTAAAGTATTACCCAGATCCCTTAATGCCTTCAATGTATCCAATAATTTTGAATTATCCCTCTGATGTAAACCAATACTAGGCTCATCTAATATATAAACTACTCCCACGAGGCCGGCACCGATTTGCGTGGCAAGCCTTATCCTTTGCGCCTCACCTCCTGAAAGACTAGAACTACGCCTGTCAAGGGTCAAATAGTCAAGCCCTACATTAGTCAAAAAGCACAATCGCTCTTTTATCTCCTTCAAAATCTGAAGGGCTATCTTTTCCTGTCTGGGAGTAAGAGACAGTTGCGAAAAGAATTCACTTACATCCTTTATTGAAAGCTCACAAAGCTGGCTTATATCCATATTGTCTATTTTTATAGATAAACTCTCCGGCCTTAACCTCTCTCCCTTACAAGCAGGGCACACTGAATCAACCGTATATTTATTGATCTCCCGTCTCATAAACTCACTGTCTGTCTCTTTAATACGCCTTAAAAGATTCGGGACTATTCCTTCAAAATGCGACCGACCACTATCTTTCGAGCCATAAATAATAACATCTCTCACATTCTTAGGAATCTTATTAAACGGCAAAGCAATATCAAAACCATATTCTTTAGCCAGCCTCCTCAACAGCCTCCTATAATGTAAGATTATCCTCATGCCGCCTACCCGCCAAGGCCTTACTGCCTCTTTTAAGGATTTAGTCTTATCCGGTATTACAAGATCTATATCTATGTCCGTTTTGTTGCCAAGCCCAGCACAAACTTGACACGCGCCGTAAGGACTATTAAAAGAAAATATCCTGGGCTCGATTTCTTCGTAACTCACTCCACACTTAGGGCAGGCGTAGAGCTCGCTGAACAGGATCTCCTCTCCTGCTCCTGCAGTATCCTGTCCCACTTTACTAACCAACAACAATCTCTTACCGACCTTCATTGCAGTCTCTACAGAATCCGCAAGGCGCGGCCTTACTTCTTTATCGATTGAAAGTCTATCTACCACAACTTCTATATTATGTTTTTTGTTTTTATCCAGTCTTATCTGCTTATCTAACGATACTACATCTCCGTCTACCCTGACTCTAACAAACCCCTGTTTTTTCAACTCACTAAATAACTTATTATATTCGCCCTTTCTACCTCTCACAATAGGAGCCAATATCATAAGGCTGGTATTGACCGGGTACTGTAAAATCCTATCCATTATCTCATCCTGCGTCTGCTTTTTTATCTTTTGACCGCATTTATAACAATAAGGAGTACCTATCCGTGCGTAAAGAAGCCTCAAGTAATCATAAATTTCAGTAGTGGTCCCTACTGTGGAACGGGGATTTCCACCCGCACTTCTTTGCTCTATAGATATAGCTGGGGACAGTCCTTCTATATGTTCTACATCCGGCTTCTCGAGCTGCTCTAAAAACTGGCGCGCGTACGCAGAGAGACTCTCTACATACCTACGCTGACCTTCTGCGTATATAGTATCAAAGGCAAGAGAAGATTTCCCCGACCCACTCAACCCAGTAATCACAACAAGCGAATTACGAGGGATATCAAGACTAATACCCTTAAGATTATGCTCCCGAGCCCCAACAATTCGTATAAATTTATCTTCCATAATAAATAATTTCTTCTACCGTTCCTAGAGACGTCTACCGGTCCAAAGCGGAAGCTGTCCCAGATTTATTCAGGAACCTGTCCCTACTTTAATCTTAATCTAGAAAATTCAGAAAATTCGGGACACATCCCAATTTTCAATTCTTTTTGAAGCTGAGAAAATTGGGATGTGTCCCGAATTTTCCATTACACCACCCCAGTCATTATCATTGCATAAACCTTCGCTGTGTCAATAAGACTATCTATATACACAAACTCATTATCACTATGCCAGCTTTCACCGCCTTTTGCACTGTACCCGACACATGGCACCCCTTTCCGCATAAAATACCGCATATC
>JAHJHC010000053.1 GCA_018824145.1 Candidatus Omnitrophota bacterium
CTGGCAAAACAATCTTGTAGAAACCTGATAGTTTCAGGGGGGCTTTCTTCTGATAATGTCTATGAGGTAGTAACACAAATCGCCCCTTACGCTGTTGATGTCTCAAGCGGTATAGAATCAAGTCTGGGAAAGAAGGACGCAGGGTTAATGCAGAAGTTTATACAAGAAGTCAGAAGAGCAGAAGAGGATTACGGCCATACCTAAATAGCCAGGAGTAGATTTGTTCGCTCAGCTGAAAATTTACTCCTGGCTTCATAGTTTCTTGCACCAAATATGAACACGGCACTAATCTACCATCCGATTTACCTGAAGCACGATACAGGGCCTCACCATCCTGAACGCGCTTCCAGATTGCAGGCAATCCTTAGAAAATTACAGAAGACTGGGCTTATTGATAGGCTTAAGGTTATAGAGCCGCCCAAGGCATCTATAGAGGATATTACACTTGTGCATTCCAGGGATTATGTTTTAAGTATAAAAGATATATGCAAGGACAATGACCATGCTAATCTTGATTCAGATACAGTTATATCCAGGGATTCCTTTCAGGCAGCACTTTTTGCTGCAGGCGCAGTAATAAAAGGTATAGATGCTGTATTTAATGGAGAAATCAATAACGCATTTTGCATGGTTCGTCCTCCTGGCCATCATGCAAGGCCCTCGCAGGCAATGGGATTTTGTATATTTAATAATATTGCTATAGGCGCAAGATACATCCAGAAAAAATACGACAAAAATCGCATACTAATTATTGACTGGGATGTCCATCATGGAAATGGTACAGAGGAGATATTTTATCAAGACCCCAGTGTTTTATATATTAGCGTGCACCAATATCCTCATTATCCTGGGACAGGCCCAAAGGAATCTATAGGTGAGGGAAAAGGCAGGGGGTTTAATTTAAATATTCCAATGCAGGCAGGAAGCGGAGACGATGAATATATAAATGTATTTAACGAAATTATTATCCCAAAGATAAGCTCTTTTAAGCCAGAATTTATATTGATCTCTGCTGGTTTTGATGGACATAAAGATGACCCCTTATCTAGTTTAAACCTTACAGAACAAGGATACTTCCAGATGACAAAACTGATAAGAGATCTTGCCAAACTTTATTGTGAGGACCGCGTTATTTCAGTTTTGGAGGGAGGATACAATCTTTTTTCACTTGCGAATTCAGTCAATTCTCACCTTGAGGCATTAATTTAGTACTAACCACCCCATAAAAACAATAAAAACAGTATAAAAATATATAAAATAATAAAATGGCCATCTAAGGTTATTTTAATTCCACCTTTACAGCCTTGACAAACAGACTAAAATCATTATAATTTGTTATACTTCTGCTTAATAGGATATAAAAGGATATATTATTACTAAATCAAGGCAGAATAAAATAAAGGCATGGAGAAGAAAGTTTCATGAAAGTTTTAGTTACTGGCGCAGGGGGTTTTTTGGGTTCGGCTCTTGTTAAGGAGTTGAAAAAACAAGGGCACTATGTAAGGGCCCTTATCCGACGAAAAGAGTCTGCTTTTAAGCTGCGAGGCCTTGAAGTAGAAATATTTATTTGCGACATCCTTAATAAAGGACGTTTAAGAGATGCTGTAGAGGGCATTGACGTTATTTTTCATACAGCAGCTCTCGTTAAAACATCATTCCCTTTTTATCAAAGGTATCCCAAGGAGTTATATAGGGTTAATGTAGAAGGTACTAATAACGTTTTTGAGATCGCGTATAAAACTGGAGTTAAAAAGGTTATTTATACAAGTTCAATAGCTACTGTTGGTAAGCGCAGAGATGGAAAACCCGCTGATGAGTCTATCCCACTTAATTTGCTTCATAAAAGGTCACATTACGAAAGGTCCAAGGCCTGTGCAGAAAAATTAGCCCTTTCGTATAATACTAAAGGTATGCATGTTGTTGCAGTTAATCCAGGTAACATTGCGGGCATTCAAGATACTAAACCCACAACTATAGGGGAGATAATCGTCAAGTTTTTGAATGGGATTTATCTATTTTATCTGGAAGGATTGCTGTATATTACCGACCTGGATACTGTTGTTGATGCCCATATAAAGGCTATGGAGAAGGGAAAAAGCGGAGAGCGTTATATTATTATTAATCAGCGTTTTTTTACAGTAAAAGAGATGTTTGATATATTAGAGAGAATTACAGGTATAAAAGGTCCCAGGATAAAACTTCCTCTTCATATCGCATATCTTCTCAGTATATTGAATGAGGCGATTCTTTGGGTCCTATGTTTAAAGAATCATTTCAGCCCCATAATTGGCAGCGAAGATATTAAATATCTTATGTTGAATGCAAAATACGATGGTTCTAAAGCGAGAAAGGAATTTGCGTTAAGAGAAAAGCCAATTGAAGAATCGCTTAGGGCAGAAGTCGATTGGTATATGCGTAATGGGTATATTCGTAAAAGTTCCAAAAGACGGTATTATGAAGAATTGGCGGGTTTGAGACAAAAAGGAATCTGAGGGGATATATTATGGCTAAATCAAAGCAAGTGATGACAGTAAAGGATATTGCGGACTACCTGCATATGCATCCTATGACTATATATAGGTATGTAAAAGAAGGTAAGATCCCTGCTTTTAAGATAGGCACAAGCTGGAGGATAAGGAGGGATTCTATCCAGAAATGGATAAAGGAGAGTGAACAACAAACAGAAGGAGGTGTATAGTGTTTAAGCAGTTTGTAGTTATTGTATTTTTATTTTTTATCTTGGTAGTATTTTCCTGTGATACTGTTTTTGGCAGTGGGTTCAGGAACGATGCAGCTTTAGACGCAGAGGCAAATGGTATGGCAACTATCTTTGTGGCACAGGCAGATTCTCCTTCAGCAGTGCAGTATAATCCTGCAGGCCTTGTACAATTAAAAGACGACCATGTAAGGATAGGCTATGTATATGAGGCCCCGAGGAGTTCCTATACAGATTTAAGCGGTAACGAAAGCTGTACGCAGATAGAGACTTTTTTTATCCCGAATCTTTATTTTGCCAGCGATCTTGGATGTGAAAACTGGAGGGTCGGATTGGGCGTGACTTCACCTTACGGCCTTAGCACAGATTGGGCAGATGATAGTTTTTCACGCTTTCAGTCAACAGAGTCCAGCCTGGAATTTTTACAGGTAAATCCTACGGTCGCGTATAAAGTCAATGATACTGTCTCTGTCGGCCTTGGAGTAGATTTTATTAGAACGTATACATCAAACCATAAGAGGATAGCAGATGGGACTGGTTTAGGAGAGTTTCATTTAAAAGGAAGCGATGATGGATGGGGCTATAATGTGGGTCTTCTTATCCGTTCTTCGGATAAGCACAGCATAGGGGCTTCTTATAGGAGCAAAGTAGAGTTTACTTACAAGGGGCATGTCTCTCTTAGTAATATGAACAATGGCGCTTATGCTGTATTGTTTCCTGATACTTATTATGTAACAGGCATGGAATCCAAACTTACCCTGCCCCGGACACTCAGTTTAGGTTATGCCTTTAGCCCTGATGATAGATGGACTCTTGAGGCTGATTGCATATGGACAGGGTGGTCGTCTGTGGAAGAGGACTTTGTAAGATTTACGGATGAGACAGATACGAATGTTTTAGGTGTTTTAAACGATGGAAATCCTGCTTCAAAAGACTGGAATGATACACTGGCCTATGGAATAGCCCTTAGATACCGGGCCACTGATAAGTTAACATTGAGAAGCGGTTATCTATTCGCAGAGACACCTGTACCGAGTATTAGTTTTGAGACTTCTCTGACAGATTCGGATAAGCACTGTATTGGTTTTGGTGCCGGCTATAAATTGAATGACGGGCTTACTATTGACGCGGCGTATCTAGGTGTCTTTTATGTAGACAGAGATGTTACCAATGATGTCTGTATATCCAATGGTGCTGATTTAGACGGCGAATACAAAGGATATGTAAATGTTTTTTCAGTAGGCTTTACTTATAGATATTGATGGGGAGGAACGATGGCAAAATCGAAAAAAAAGAAGAGGCCTATAGAAAAATCAAAGGTCAGAAAAGATGTTAAAAAATTAGTTGCTGAGATAGCAAGAATGGATGCTGGAGAGGTCAAGGAAAGTGCTGATATAAGGGATGATCTGGGAGTTGATTCTCTGATGGCAATGGAGATTTTGGCTGCGATAGAAAAAAGATTAGGGATTACAATTGATGAAGCCAAGGCATTTGATTTAGTAACAGTCAAGGATTTAGTAGACCTTGTGATATTTTATTTAAAGGAGAAGCAATAACTCATGAATTTAGGGACTTCACTTCATTGGGTGTCAACGAAGATGAGGGATAAGATATGTTTAATAGAAGGTAATACAAGGATATCTTATTCTGATTTATGGAGCAGGATAGAATTATTGGCCAAGGCCTTTTTGAAAATAGGCATAAAAGAAAATGACAAAATAGTCATTTTGCTCCCTAATTGCAAGGAATTTATTTATAGCTTTTATGCGCTTTCAAGAATAAATCTTATAAGCGTCCCGTTAAATCTTCACCTGACTTCTTTTGAATTAAAGGAGATTTTCGATGATTGTAACCCCAGAGGAATAATAACCACAGCTCTTTTATATGAGAGGAAGATTTCTTCTGTAATTGGGCCGGATAGGATAATTATATTTATAGACGATAATCCTGATATCAGGAGAAAAAACTACAGTTTTAAAGAGTTATTCAAAATCGGGAAAGACCAAAATCTCCCGCATTTTAATACCAGTAATAACCAGATTGCCACGATTAATTACACCTATCGCGGCACAGGAAGGCCACTCGGCGCAATGCTTACACATGGAAATTATCATCATGGCGCCATAGGTTACGTAAGGCTTACGGAAATTATAACCAAACAGTGTATTTTGTTAATTACGCCGATATCGCATATCTTTACATTGGTAAGTTGCGTTATCGTACCATTATTGCGCGGGGCTACAGTAGTAATTACGAAAAGCTTTATACCGAGTCATATATTCAGGGTTATTGAGGAATGTGGAATAAATTTTATTATGGCTGTGCCTACGATTTACATATCACTTTTAAGAAATTATAATAAAAATCGTTTTGATATAAGGAGCCTTAAATACGGCATAACAGGGGGGAATTATCTGCCGCCGGATATTTATAGGGACATAAAGGATAGGATGGGCATTGAGTTATTGCAGGGATATGGTTTGACTGAGACCATGCCTATAACCTGCAATCCCCGTTCAAAAAACAGGCCTGATTCCCTGGGAGTGCCAGGACATGAGGTGAAGGTTAAGATTGTGGATGGAGAGATTCTTGTTGGCGGGCCCACGGTAATGAGAGGATACTATGATAAAGATGGCGAGAACAGGGAATATTTAAAAAACGGCTGGTTTTCTACGGGGGATTACGGACATATAGATGGGGATGGCTATATTTACTTCGACGGCCTCAAGAAAGAGATTGCAAAAGTTGGAGGTAACAATGTTGATTTGAAAGAAGTAAAGAGGGTCTTAAGTTCTTTTCAAGGCGTGAAGGCAGTAGAGCTGTGTGTTTTAAAGAATGATTTGTGGGGGCACCAGATACATGCAAAGGTAGAGATCAACTCAAAGAAAGAAATCACTAAAAAAAGTATACAATCTTTTTGCAGTGGAAGGCTTGCTGCTTATAAGATACCGCGAAGGATAGAGATTAGTAAATGAAGATTGCATTGATATCGCCGAAGGGAAGTTTTTTAGGTAGATCCCCTGAATTTAAAAAATTCTGGGAAGAAACTCAAGGGCTACAATTTTATAGAAGATATTGGTCAGGATTGAGTACGGGCCTGTTGACAGTGGGTGCATTAACACCGAGAAATTTAAAGGTCGAATTGATAGATGAAAATATTGAATCAATAGATTTTAGTAAAGATTATGATTTAGTAGCATTGTCCGCGATAACTCAACAAGCAATGAGAGCATATAAAATTGCAGATGAATTTAAGGCAAAAGGAGTCAAGGTCGTAATGGGAGGCATTCATCCTACTATGCTACCTAAAGAAGCCAAAAAACATTGCGATACTGTAATTGTAGGCGAAGCAGAAGAAAGCTGGCCGCAGTTTATAAAAGATTTTTTAAAAAATAAGATACAATCTTTTTATTATTCATCAAGCCCCGCCAATTTAGAAAGTTCCCCTCTTCCAAGATACGATTTATTGAAACCAGGAAATTATAAGGTAATTTGGATGCAGGCCACAAGAGGCTGCCCTTATGATTGTGAATTTTGTGTTGCATCCAGAGTTTTTGGAACCAAATTTAGGCATAAATCTATTAAACAAGTGATTCGCGAGATAAAGCTTGTAAAAACAATTTTCAAGAATTGTTTTATAGGGTTTGGTGATGATAATATGTTTATAGATAAAAGATATGCCCTTGAATTAGTGGAGAAGTTAATCCCGTTAAAAATAAAATGGGTGGCCCAGACAGATATTTCTATAGCAGAAGATAGTAAATTATTGGCCTTATTAAAAAAGGGTGGTTGTCATATGTTATTTATAGGATTTGAGTCCCTTTCGGATAAAAGCTTGATGTCAATAAATAAAATGGGCTTTAAACTCAAAAGATTACATAAATATGAAACTTATGTAAAAAAAATTCATAGTTTTGGAATAGGCATAGTGGGAGCTTTTATATTAGGTTTTGATAGTGATGATGTTTCGGCTTTTAAAAAGACAGCAGATTTCATTATAGATAATCATTTATATCCACAAATTACCATTTTAACACCATTGCCAGGGACACGATTGAGAGCTAGACTAGAACAAGAAAACAGATTATTATCTTTTGATTGGGATAATTATACTTTCTGGGATGCAAATTTTATGCCAAGGCAGATATCCATTGATGAATTGCAAAAGGGATTGTTAGGAATATATAGAGCTGTTTATAATAAAAAAGTGCTTTTGGAAAACGACAGATATTTTAAAAGAATTTATTCCATCCAGATAAAAGATAATGAATAAGCCCCGTTCGAATTTTAAAAACAAGGTTAACTCAGTAATAAAGAGATTTGACTGGGCCAGAAGGCATAATTATTATTTCTATATGCGTAATCTTGAGTCTTTTTCAGGCCCGCGAATAAAGATTAATGGCCGGGATATGATTATGCTCGGCTCCAATAATTATTTAGGATTGACATTCCATCCTAAAGTAAAAGAGGCAGCAATAAAGGCGATTAAAAAATATGGTGTAGGCTCCGGGGGTGCAAGACATTTAAGCGGCACCTACACCCTGCACGAGGAATTAGAAAGAGAGATTGCTGAATTCAAAGGGACAGAATCAGCTGTAGTATTTAATACTGGTTTTATGACAAATTTAGGCTCGATTATGTGTCTTGTTAATGAAGATACCATGCTGATAAATGATGAAAAAAATCATGCCAGTATAGTAGATGGTTGCAAAATCTCTACAGCCAGGATTAGAGTTTTTCTGCATAATGATATGCAGTATTTAGAAGAGATTTTATCTTCTTATGCTAAAACCCAGGATAAATTAATTATAGTGGATTCTGTCTTTAGTATGGACGGTGACATAGCGAACCTACCTGAGATATATGAATTGGCAAGGAGATATAGAGCCAGGATAATGATTGACGAGGCCCATGCTACAGGTGTATTAGGTAAGACTGGCAGGGGTGCTCCTGAGCATTTTAACATGGCATCAGCAAAGATAGATATAGTAATGGGGACTTTTAGTAAGGCCGTGGGTGGTTTAGGAGGATTTATTGCTTCTACAGAGGATATGGTTACATATTTGAAGCATACGTCCAGAGAATTTATTTTTTCTACAAGTTTACCACCTTCAATTATTGCTGCAAACATAGCAGCAATTGAAGTTGTCCAGAAAGAGCCGCATTTACTCAAACAGCTCTGGAGAAATATTAAATATATGAAAGAGGGATTAGGAAACTTAGGATATGATACAGGTAATAGCCAATCAGCGATTATACCTGTGTTAATCAGAGATGAGATAAAGACATATAAGATGACGCGGATGCTGGATAAAACAGGGATTTTTGTAAGTCCAGTGGTCTTTCCTGCAGTAAAAAAATCAGAATCAAGGCTCAGGCTTACTGTAATAGCCTTACATAGTTTAGCAGATTTAGACAGGGCATTGGAGGCATTTAAAAAAGCAGGAAGGAAATTAGGAATAATTTAAAGAGAGGCATTATTCATGGACTTGCAACTTATAATTGCTGCACTTATAGCGGGGATAATTAATATAATTTTAGGTTCATTTGTCTATTTTAAAAATCCCAAAAGACCCACAAATATCTTTTTTGGATTGATGACTTTTAGTATTGCGTTGTGGAATTTTAGTGATTTTGCCGCCTTTATAAAAAATCCCTCTATTGCCCTTTTTTGGCTTAGGGGTTTTTATATCCCAGGGATTTTCATTGGTGTATTTTCTGTTCACTTTGTAATTTCTATAGTTAGAGATATAGTATATAAAAATTGGAAGAGGGCTTTTGTAATTATTTATAGTGGAGCAATTGTTTTGTTTGTTCTTACAACCACCCGTTTTATTATTAAAGAAGTAGCGCTAAGACCCTTTAAGGAAATACCAGGTCCCCTTTACTTCCTTTTTATAATTTTCTTTGCAGCTTGTTTTTTGTATGGGTTTTATATTCTGGTAATAGGATTTAGAAAAGCTGTAGGTTTAAAGAAATTGCAGATAAGCTATCTATTCCTATCATATATTATTGGCCTGGTTGCGGCATTAATTTATTTTTTAGGACTGAATCTTTGGGCTAATCTTCCACCAATTCACTATATAATTGAGATTAGTTATGTTTTTGTAGTGACCTATGCCATCATCAGATATCGTGTAATGGACATAAAAGTAGTAATTAGCCGCGCAGGTATATTTGCTATTGTTTATACCTTGGTCTTAGGCATTCCATTTGGCATAGGTAGTCTTGTTAGAGACCCGCTTTATAAAATAGCACCTGACTGGTGGTGGCTTTTGCCAATGTTTTTATTAGTAGTCTTGGCAACCCTAGCTCCATATATATATATGAGACTCCAAAAGAGAATCGAATTACGTCTCAGGGCCGAAGAGTTTAGGTCACATGAAGCACTAAGGCGGCTTTCACATAATATGCTTCGCTTTCCTAATTTAAATAATCTTTTAAAGCTGATAGTACACCAGTTGGTTAAGATTCTGAAGCTTAAATTTGCTGTAATATATTTATTTGACACTAAAGATGAAAAATACATTATGAAGACTTACTGGAGACCTGAGCAGTTTCTCAAGACGGCATTTGAACCGCCTGCGGAATTTTCCAAAGACTCGTCTTTAGTCAAAGACTTTTATCTAAGAAGACTACCGATAGTAACAGAAGAGTTGAAGCTGTTTATGCCAAAAGGCACGTCTATTCACATAAGAGAACTGGTTAATTCCCTTGCGAGGCTTAAGGCAAATACAGTAATCCCGTCATTTTTGCGTAATAGGATATTAGGATTTCTGGTATTATCGGATAGGCGGACAAATGCAGCGTTTACGCAGGAAGATTTGAATTTACTCATGGTGTTGTCGAATGAGGCAGCCTTGGCAATAGAGAATGCGCAGTTTCATGAGAAGGAGAAGTCAGTATTGGCAGAGCGGTCACGCAGGGAGGCGTTGGCAGATATGGCTCCTGGAGCAAGTCATCAGTTCAATAATAGGTTGGTAGCAATAAGCTCATCAGCAGAGTTGGCACTTTTTAGGCTTGAGAATATTAATATTGATAAGATAGAGCAGGAAGATGTAAAGACTGCTATAAAGGATATAAAGAGTAGATTAGAGCTCATAGATAAAGAGGTGTATAAAGGAAAAGAGATAACTTCAGCCATACTGAAAAGGGCAAAGGCAAAGGTGGATTTTCAGGATGTGGAGCTGCGTACTCTGATAGAGAATGCATATCGCCTTGTTAAAATAAGCTATTCCAAATCAGGGCTTGAGAAGTCTGAATCTCTGGGATTTAATATAACTGTTTCAAATGAGGTGCCTCTAATATTCGGTAGTGAGGCGCTGCTGCAGGATTGTTTTTATAATTTGATAGATAATGCATTTGATGCGATACGGGAAAGGATGGGAGATAATATAACAGACGGTAAGATAGAAGTGGTGCTGACAAAAGAGGGTCAGGATGTTATAGTTCAGGTAAAGGATAATGGTATAGGATTGACGAAAGAGAACCAAAGGAAACTTTTTGCGCCATATTTTACGACAAAGGCATCATCCAATAAAGGTAGTGGGTTAGGATTATACGTGATACAAGATTTCATAGAGATGCATCAAGGCACAATAAGATGTGATTCCGAATATCAGAAAGGCACAAGTTTTACTATAAGGTTACCTATAAGGAAAAGGGGGCGTTAATGCATAGGATTTTAGTTATTGATGATGAAGAGTCGCTAGTGAAAAATATCGAAGATTTTTTAAAAGCAAAGGGTTACGAGGTATTTGCCTCATTAGACGGGAATTCAGGGATAGAATTACTCAAAACCCAAAATGTGGACCTTCTGATCCTGGACTTGCATCTAAAAGACGGGCCGTCAGGGATACAGATCTTGAGGGTGGCAAAGATGGTGAAGCCGGATTTAAAGGTTGTTATGTTTACTGGTTTTGGCGAAGAAGAAGAGGCTAGAACCAGTTGTATGTCTCTAGGGGCAAATGCGTTTTTATGTAAGCCTACGTCATTAAAAGATCTTACAATAACTATAGAAGATCTGCTGGAGGTGAAATAAAGTGGAAGAAACATTGAATCCTTCCTTGAGAGATGAGTTCCATAGCCTGAATAACTGGCTTAATAAGATCACGACACTGTCAGGCCTTACACGGTATGAGTTGGAGACAAAGGGATTTGATTTGGAGAAGTCGGATGAGGAGAAGGAAAGGTTTATTAAGCTTTTTAGTGATATAGAGGAATATGCTTTGAAAACAGGTGAGATATTGAAGAAAGTGCGTAAATCCATGAATGTAAAATGAAAAAGAAAATCTTAATCGTAGATGACGAAAAAGATATTACCTTGACGCTGAAAGAGCTCTTTCTTTCGAAAGGTTATGATGCCTTGGTTGCTTTTACCGGCAAAGAGGCAGAAAGGCTTTTGAATCAGAAAGGGCTTGATTTGATTTTACTTGATATACAGATGCCGGATATAAACGGGGTAGAGATCTTGAGGCAGGTTAAAAAGAAGTTCCCGGAAATAAAGACTGTGGTCCTTACAGGGTTTTTAGAAGAGTATAAAAGTGATATAGAAAAGATAGGGTGCGACGCGATTTTAAATAAACCTTTCTCTATCAAGACTCTCATAAAGATAGTAGATTCGACTCTATCGGAAAAAAAAGATGACGGCGAACCTTTTTCTACGCTTATAGATAATGTTAAAATTTTAGCTAAGGCAGGGCTCCTTTTTATAGAGCCAAATGAGATAATGTATAGTCCGAAATTTGCTTATTTTCGAAATCCGAAACGATGCAAAGGCGAATATTTATTGAAGGCAGCTTATACCGAAGAAGATATATTAAAAGAATTAAAGGACCCCAAAACAGACATTGTCTTAAGTAACATTAATATGTTTAGATTATATAAATTAGCTGATAAATTCAATAAGTCTTCGAATCCGCCGAAGGATGTGATCCTGTATGGCCTTTCGAGTTCTACAAGGTCTAAAGATTTAGATAAGGCTAAAGGCGTTTCATTCATTGACGGTCTTTTTGATCCCGTAACCGCTATAGTATTGCCGGAAGAGATGGATAAACTTGGTAAGATTGTGCGTGCTACTGCAATAGCGCATAATCTTTATATTAAGGTTGACTGAAATGAAAAACGATTGGTCAAATACTCAAAAGATACTCACGCAGGCAGCTAAAGGGATTTCTGTCATTAAAGATATGCAGAAATTGCTGAATCTGATCGTGTATATCGTAAAGAAACATATAAAGTCAAAAAGCGCTTGTATATTTCAATATGAAGAGGAATTTGGTGCCTTTATTTTAAAGAGTAGCCGCGGCCAGAATAGGATCTTGGTAGGGTATAGGATAGGACATGATAACCGGTTGGTAGATTGGCTGAAAAAGAAAAAGGTACCTTTCCTATATAAGGACTTAAATATTCTCCCGGCATTAAAACAGGAATTAAAGAAGTTGGATTGTGCGGTTTGCGTGCCTAGTTTTTGGGACGGGGAGTTGCTTGGATTTTTGATTTTAGGGGAGAAATGTTCGGGCGATAGCTATACTAAGGAAGAGTTGAGCTTACTCTCGACCCTTTCGAACGAAGTCGCTGTTGCTATGGAGAATGCCAAGAATTTCATGGCGTTAGAGAAGCTTAAAGAAAGGGAAAAGGAGAGTTATTTTCAGACAGTGCTGGCACTTGCAAGGACTGTGGATGAAAAAGATGCTTATACCCGGGGGCATTTAGACGGGGTTGCTAGATATGGGGTGGAAGTGGCGCAGGAACTTTCTAAATCGAAGGACATAAAGATAAGCATGGAAGAGTTGAATATCGCACTTTTATTGCATGATATCGGGAAGATAGGGGTGCCGGATGCGCTTCTGAATAAAAACGGAAGTCTGACCTCCGAAGAGTGGGTTGTTATGAAACAACATCCTGAGATCGGTGAAAGGATAATAGAACCGATAAATAAATTAAGAAATGTCGGTAAGATTGTCAGGCATCATCAGGAAAAATATGATGGGACAGGGTATCCTGATGGGTTGAAAGGCCTGGGTATTCCTCTGGAGTCTCGTATAATAGCTGTAGTGGATGCGTATCATGCTATGATATCAGATAGGCCTTACAGAAAGGCCTTGCCTGAAAAGGTAGCCTTGAAAGAGTTAAAGGATAATAGCGGAACGCATTTTGATCCAATCGTAGTAGATGCGTTTATCAGGGCCTGGAAGAAGGGGAAGATAAAGAAGGTTTAAGGGTGACTTATGAAATACATAGTTCTCGTCGGTGACGGGATGGTCGATAGGCCTATTGAAGAACTAGAGGGTAAGACCCCTTTAGAGGTGGCAAAGACCCCTAACATGGATTTTATAGCTAGTAAAGGAAAGGTAGGGCTTACGAATATGATACCTAGTCGTATGGCGCCTGCGAGTGATGTTGCCAACCTTTCTATATTAGGGTATAATCCGCGTAAATTCTATACCGGACGAGGTCCATTGGAAGCTGCGAATATAGGAATTGAAATGGGAGATAATGAGGTGGCTTTCAGGTGTAACCTTGTGACTGTTTCGGATAATAGGCTTTCGGATTATAGTGCAGGACATATATCCAGTGAGGAGGCAAAGACACTTATAGATGAATTAAATGCCAAGATGGGTTCGGATGATATGCGTTTTTTTGCAGGCGTGAGTTATAGGCATTTAGTTATATTTAAATGCAAGGACGAAGAAGAATTAAACGGTTTAGTGAAGGTGAAATGTACGCCGCCGCACGATATCACGGCTAGAAAGATAGATAAGTATTTACCTAAGAAAGGACAGTATGCCGAACGGATAAAAAGCATGATGGAGCAATCTAAAGAGATTCTTTTGGATCATGAAGTAAACAGGGTACGCTTAGACTTAAAAGAGAACCCTGCAAATATGATATGGCTCTGGGGCCAGGGTAAAAGGCCTTCCATGCCGAAATTCTCAAAGTTATATAAGGTGGAAGGTTCTATTATTTCAGCCGTGGATCTTATAAAAGGTATAGGAAAAATTATAGGGCTTAAGGTTATAAATGTGCCTGGCGCTACGGGCTATTATGATACTAATTATTTAGGTAAGGCAGAATATGCCTTGGGTTCTTTGAAGGAGCGGGATTTTGTATTTGTCCATGTAGAAGCGCCAGATGAGGCCGGTCATAACGGTGACCTTAGGGAAAAGATCGCGAGTATAGAGAAGTTTGATAAATTTGTTGTCGGAACTGTAGTAGAACATTTCTCCTCCTCTAGTGAAGAATTCAGAGTCGTGGTGCTGTCTGACCATGCAACGCCTTTATCTATAAAGACGCATTCCAGGGATTATGTGTGTTTTGCAATGTATGGCACAGACATAGAACAGGACGAAATAATGTATTTCAATGAAAAGGCAGCACGCGCAAGTAAATTCAGGATTGATAGAGGACACGAACTGATGGAGTTTTTTATAAGGTGAGTTCGCTAGTAATAATCCTCGGTTCAACAATATTTCTAGCTGCCGGATATTTTTTTTATGCCCGCCTGGTAGAGAAATTTTTCGAGATAAATCCCAATAACAGAACTCCTGCGCATGAGTATTATGATGGGGTGGATTATGTGCCTGCAAGGAATTGGTTGATCCTCTTTAGTCATCATTTTGCCAGTATAGCCGGTGCCGGTCCTATAGTAGGACCTGTCATAGCTGTAGCGATTTGGGGGTGGTGGCCTTCTCTACTATGGATCTTGCTGGGGGCTGTGTTTTTAGGCGGGGTACACGATTTTGCAACCCTAGTAATTTCAATAAGATACAAAGCAAGGTCAATCGCTGATATAGCAGAAGAGGTTATTTCAAAAAGGGCAAAGTTGATCTTTCTGGGATTTGTATGGCTTTCTCTTATACTTGTAATTGCAGTCTTTACAGCTATCTCGGCAAAGACATTGACTACGGATCCGAAGACAGTAATACCGTGTTTCGGATTGATAGGCATTGCATTAATAGTAGGATTTATGCTGTATAAGATGAAGACGAATATTGTCATAGCTACAGTAGTAGGGCTTTTTTTTCTATTAGGGTGTATTATACTTGGGGATTATTTTCCTATTGATCTCGGAGCCAATACCTATCTTATATGGAGTATTGTGCTTTTGCTATATGCCTTTATTGCTTCAGTTACTCCTGTCCATATACTTTTGCAGCCGCGCGACTATATCTCGAGTTTTTTATTGTATTTTGGTATAATTGTCGGATTTTTGGGTATAATAATAACGCATCCGACAGTAAATGTCGCGGCATTTACTGGTTTTAAGGGGCAGGATTCAGAATGGTTATGGCCCATGCTTTTTGTAATCGTGGCATGCGGCGCTAATTCTGGTTTTCATGCGTTGGTCTCAAGTGGCACGACTTCAAAGCAATTGCCGAATGAGCGTTTTGCGAAACGTATAGGTTATGGCGGGATGATTCTCGAGGCTTTTTTGGCAGTAATAGCGCTTCTGGCAGTGACTGCAGGCCTTAAGGAAAGTGGATTAAAAATCATGCTTTCAAAAGGAGGGCCCGGCCCAATCAGTGCCTTTGGTAAAGGATACGGGGCCTTGACAGAAACTATACTTTTGGGCAAAGGCAATTTAGTTGCAATAATGATACTTAATGCGTTTATTTTGACCACGTTAGATACTGCCACAAGGATAGGTAGATACCTTTCCGAAGAACTTTTTAAAATAAAGAATAGATTCTTTTCAACATTTGTGGTAGTATTTACAAGTGGTATATTAGCTGTAAGCGGCAAGTGGAATAAAATCTGGCCCATGTTCGGCGCTAGTAACCAACTTGTTGCTGCGCTTACTTTTATCGTTATATCGAGTTGGCTTTTGCGTAGGGGAAAAAGTATAAAATTCACAATTTTACCGGCTTTATTCATGCTCCTTACTTCAATAGGCGCGCTTTTATATCAGATCGCGGGTTTTATAAAAAATAAAGATATTTTACTTGTATCTGTGTCTATAATACTCATGATTTTAGCTTGTGGGATGGTGTGGGATGTGATTTTTTCAGTAAAAAAGAGAAGAGTGTGTAGTAATTAATAGAATCGTTATGAAAAATTCTTTAATTGTACAAAAATACGGAGGGACTTCTGTCGCCAATCTTGAAAGGATAAAGAATGTGGCGAAGAGGATTGCCGGGTATAGAAAGAAAGGTTATAGCCTAGTGGTGGTGGTCTCTGCGTTGGGAGATACCACAGACGGACTTTTGAAGTTGGCGCATGGGATCACGTCTACCCCAAGCGAGCGCGAGATAGATATGCTTATATCTACGGGAGAGCAGGTTTCTGTTGCTCTTTTAGCCATGGCAGTACATAAGATGGGTCTTGATGCTGTTTCTTTTACTGGTGCCCAAGTCGGGATACTTACGGATCGTAGTCATACAAAGGCAAGGATTATAGATGTCTCTAGCGCAGATAAAATAAGAAGCGAACTGCGTAAGAACAAGGTTGTAATCGTAGCAGGGTTTCAAGGGGTTAATTTAGATCAGGAAATCACTACACTTGGCCGTGGAGGCTCAGACATAACAGCAGTGGCGTTGGCTAAGACCCTGAAGGCCAGGGTCTGTGAGATTTATACGGACGTAGAAGGGGTGTACACTGCTGACCCCCGGATTGTAAAAGATGCCAGGAAACTTTCGCGGATAAGTTATGAAGAAATGCTTGAACTGGCCTCCCTCGGCGCCCAGGTTATGCAGTCCCGTTCAATGGAGGTGGCAAAGAAATTCCAAGTCCCTTTACATATAAGATCCAGTTTGAATAATAAAGAGGGCACTATTATATCCAAGGAGGTTAAGGCAATGGAAGAGGTCCTTGTTAGCGGTGTTACATTAAATAAAGGAGAGGCAAAGGTAACTATTTGTGACGTGCCTGATAGGCCAGGTATTGCTGCATGTATTTTTAAGGATTTAGCCAAAGCCAATATAAATGTCGATATGATAATCCAGAATATAAGTAGGACCGGGTATACGGATGTTTCTTTTACTGTGCCTCTTGACGAGTTGGGTAGGACCAGACAGACTATGGAGAGAGTGGTAAAGGATGTAAGGGCTAAGGATGTGATTTTTAACAGTGATATTGCAAAGGTCTCTATAGTCGGGGTGGGCATGAAGAGTCATTCTGGTGTGGCAGCGAAGATGTTTGAGACCTTGGCTTCAAAAAGAGTTAATATAGATATGATATCTACTTCTGAGATAAAGATATCGTGCGTGATAAATAAAAAGCATGCAGAAAAGGCTGTAAGGGCTATTCATAAGGCATTTGGATTAGGGAAGTAACGATGCAGACTATAAAGTTATATGATACTACATTAAGAGACGGTTCGCAGGGAGAGGGTATCTCTTTTTCTGTGGGTGATAAGATTAAGATAGCAAGGAAACTGGATAAGCTGGGTGTTCATTACATAGAAGGAGGATGGCCTGGGTCTAATCCGAAAGATATGGGGTTTTTTAAGGAGGCAAAAAAGAAGAGATTCAAGAATTCTGAATTGGTCAGTTTCGGTAGCACGAGACGAGCAAAGATCAGTCCATCGCAAGATGAGAATTTGAAGAGTCTTATAAAATCAGGGACACGTACAGTCGCGATTTTTGGAAAGAGTTGGGATTTGCATGTCGTAGACGTGTTGAAAGTCTCTTTGCAAGAAAATTTGAGTATGATAAAAGAGACCGTAGAATATTTAAAATCAAGAGGTTTGACTGTTTTTTACGATGCGGAACATTTTTTCGACGCATATTTAAAAAATAGAGATTATGCAATGGAGACTTTAGATGTGGCTGTCCAAGGCGGGGCTGATGCGGTTATTCTATGCGATACAAACGGAGGTATGATTACGTCTGAGGCGGGGGCTATTGTCAGGTCAGTCCAAAATCAATTTGGCATCTCCCTGGGTATCCACGTGCATAATGATAGTGGTATGGCTGTTGCTAATAGTATCGCTGCAGTAGAGGCAGGATGTGGTATTGTGCAGGGGACCATTAATGGTTATGGTGAAAGATGCGGTAATGCTGATCTATGTGTTATTATTCCCAACCTTCAATTGAAACTTGGATACAAGTGCCTCTCTAATGCTAAGTTGAAAGAACTGACGGAGGTTTCACACTATGTCAGTGAGATCTCAAATATGAAACAGCAGGACAATCAGCCCTTTGTGGGTAGAAGTGCTTTTGCCCATAAAGGAGGCGTTCATATAAATGCAGTTATGAAAAATCCGGCGTCATATGAGCATTTAAATCCTGAAGCAGTAGGGAATCATAGGCGAATACTTGTGTCTGAGTTGTCAGGGAAGACGAGTATTATTTTAAAGGCAAAAGAGATGGAGTTGGACCTTTCCAAAGACGATCCTCATACTAAGAAAATATTGAAATTGGTCCAGAATCTTGAGAATCAAGGATATTATTTCGAGGCAGCAGACGGTTCCTTCGAGCTTTTGATGAATAAGGTGATGAAAAAATACAAGCCTTTTTTTGCATTAGAGGGGTTTAAAGTAATTATCGAGAAAAGAGAAGACAATAGTTTGATATCAGAGGCAACTATTAAACTGAAGGTCAACAATATTGAAGAGCATACGGCGTCTGAAGGGGATGGCCCGGTAAATGCCTTGGATAATGCATTGCGAAAGGCTTTGGCTGAGTTTTATCCTGCTTTGTCCGAGATGCACCTATCTGATTTTAAGGTAAGGGTATTAGATGCAAAGGCAGGGACAGCTGCAAAGGTCCGTGTGCTTATTCAGTCACAGGATGAAAGGTCTTCTTGGGGTACTGTGGGCGTTTCAGAAAATATTATAGAGGCAAGCTGGCAGGCGCTTGTAGACAGTGTGGAATATAAGTTATTGAAGGATCAGAGGCATAGGTAGTCCTACCTTTTTTTCAATGAAAAATATATCATCCAGATATAATCCGAAAGAATGCGAAGAAGCTATATATTCTGAGTGGCAGGAGAAGGGCCTGTTTAATGTGCAACCCGCTTCTTCCCACAAACCATTTACCATTGTTATCCCGCCGCCGAATGTCACTGGTATCCTTCATATGGGGCATGCGTTGAATAATACCATTCAGGATATTTTGATAAGGTGGAAGAGGATGCAGGGTTTTAATGCCTTATGGGTGCCGGGTACGGACCATGCTGGTATAGCTACACAGAATGTGGTTGAGAGAAAACTTGGCGAAAAGGGTATAAAACGACAGGATCTCGGTAGAGAGGATTTTGTAAAAGAGGTGTGGAAATGGCGTGAGGAATATGGGAACACTATTATTATGCAATTAAAGCGTCTTGGTGCTTCTTGTGATTGGGCGAGGACGCGTTTTACAATGGATAAAGGCCTTTCAGAGGCAGTGCTAGAGGCGTTTGAGCGCCTTTATAATAAAGGTCTTATTTATAGAGGAAATTATATCATTAACTGGTGCCCTCGCTGTCAGACTGCACTTTCTGATGAGGAGGCGCCGCACGTGGACACCGATGGCAAGTTATATTATATAAGATATCCGTTTAAAGAAGGACAAGATAGAGGTGACACAGCAAAAGGAGTTGTGGTGGCAACTACAAGGCCGGAGACTATGCTGGGTGATACAGCTGTTGCAGTAAATCCAAAGGATAAGAGATATAAAAAATTTATAGGAAAGAAGTTGATATTGCCGATAATCGGACGCCAGATGCCTATAATTGCAGATGATTTTGTGGATAAAAAATTTGGCACAGGCGCAGTTAAAGTTACGCCAGCCCATGACCCTAATGATTTTGAGATATCAAACCGTCATACTTTACCTATAGTAAAAGTCATGAATCCCGATGGTACGATGAATGAAAATGCCGGGCGGTTTAACGGTATGGACAGATTTGAGGCGCGTGCAGAGATCTTGAAAGAATTAGAAGAGAAAAAGCTGCTGGTAAAGACAGAAAAACATCATCATGCGATTGGTCATTGCTACAGATGTCAAACTGCCATAGAGCCGTATCTTTCGCTTCAGTGGTTTGTGAAGATGAAACCTCTGGCAGCGCCAGCGATCGAAGCAGTCAAACAAGGGAAGATCAAATTTTATCCTAAAAGATGGACCAAGGTATATTTGAATTGGATGGAGAATATACGTGACTGGTGTATTTCGAGACAGATATGGTGGGGCCATCGGATCCCGGTATGGTATTGCAATCAATGCTATGAGACTGTGGGGACTTATGATCCTAAAGCAGGGAGCACTGTATATGTAAGTAAGGGAATAATGGTCTCGAAGACAAAACCCGAGAAATGTAAAGATTGTGGAGCTACGGATATATATCAGGATAATGATGTCTTAGACACTTGGTTTTCTTCGTGGCTGTGGCCGTTTTCTACGCTGGGCTGGCCAGAAAAGACAAAGGACCTCAAGTATTTTTATCCAACTGATGTTTTGGTTACTGCCCCTGAGATTTTATTTTTCTGGGTGGCGAGAATGATTATGGCTGGCATGGAATTTATGGGAAAAATTCCTTTTGAGCACGTGTATCTACACGGTACTGTCCGGGATCTGACCGGAAAAAAGATGTCAAAATCTCTTGGAAACATCATAGATCCCATAGATATAATCAATGACTATGGCACAGATGCCTTGAGATATAGCATGATAGCTATAACATCTACAGGCCAGGATGTGTTTCTTTCCAAAGAGAAGTTTGAGATCGGCAGGAATTTTGCGAATAAGATATGGAATGCCTCGAGATTTGTGCTGATGAATGTAAAAGACAAGATCGAAGATCCAGTATTCAGTATCCAGGATCTGAATTTAGCTGACAGATGGATTTTGAGTAGGTTGAACGGAACAATAGAATCTGTTACAAAGTCTTTGGATAAATACAGATTCAACGAGGCAGAGTCGATTCTGTATGATTTTTTCTGGCATGATTTTTGCGACTGGTATGTGGAGCTGGTTAAGCCGGAAGTAATAGAGCAGAAGACAGCGACCGAAGGGAGTCCCGAGTCCCTCGGCTTCGCTCGGGATAAACTCCGTCGAGGGATTGACAGAAAGAAGGTTACAGAGGGCGTTTTGATATATGTTCTTGGAACTTCGCTGAAATTGCTTCATCCTTTTATGCCTTTTGTAACCGAGGCAATATGGCGGCATATTAGAGAAGAGAAGAGTATAATGATAGAGCCATGGCCACAGGTAGATAACTCCTTTACAAATAAGAAGATAGAGAAAAGCATGGATATTATCAAAGAGATCATAGTAAGCATAAGAAATATACGCTCTCTTATGAATATCCCATATACTAAAAAATTTGTAGTTTATCTTACTCCTTTAAAGAAAGGTACTAGTGTTAGTCTGGAGGGAGGTGCTGATTATATTGAAAATCTTGCGCGACTAGATCGGGTGGTAATAGATAGAGATATAAAAAGACCGGAACATTCTGTAAGTATTATCCTTGAGGGATTTAATATGTTTATTCCGTTAGAAGGAGTTATTGATATCGCGATAGAAAAGGCCAGGCTCACTAAGAAGATGGATGAGCTGGATAGAGAGCTTAAATTTAGCGATAAAAGATTAAAAGATAAGAACTTTGTAGCCAAGGCGCCTAGTAAGGTAGTGGATCTTGAGAAAGAGAAGAACGAAAGATTAAAAGGACAAAGGAAAAGATTAAAGGAGACCTTGCGAAATTTATGAAATTAGATAAAGAAAAAGTTTTCCCAATTATAATCAATGCCTTAACAGAAGATATGGGCAGCGGGGACGTAACGAGCGAGTTGCTTTTTGGAAAAGATGTTAATGTTATGGCCGGGATTTTTGCGAAAGGTGACTGTATCCTTGCCGGAATAGATGTCGCTAGATGGCTTTTTCAGACAATAGATGAAAAAATAATCTTCAGGCCGCTTTTTAAGGATGGAGACCGGATTAAAAAAGGGAAAAAGATTATTTTTCTTAAAGGATCTGCTAAAAATATCTTGGCTGGGGAGAGGACTGCTTTGAATTTCATAGGGAGACTCTCCGGTATCGCTACTTTGACTGATAGATTTGTAGGCAAGGTAAAAGAGAAGTCTGTAAAGATATTTGATACCAGGAAGACTACGCCCGGAATCAGGATTTTAGAGAAATATGCGGTTACCCTCGGTGGTGGTTATAACCATAGGATGGGACTTTGGGATGGTATATTGATTAAAGACAATCATTTGGCTGGTTTATTTCAGGGCGGCATTAAGGATGTGTTAAGAATAGCCAAGGCGAGAGGACATAAGAATGTCGAGATAGAGGTTAATGATCTAAAAGAGTTTAAGGAGGCCTTGGATGCTGGTGCGGATATAATAATGCTGGATAATATGGATATAGAGGATATAAGGAAAGCTGTAAAACTGTGTAGGGGCTTCCGCCTTAGGCGGACGCCCAAAGGAAAGGGCGGGGGGGCCTCGCCCCTACTCGAGGTTTCAGGAGGAGTTACTTTGGAAAACGTGGCTAAACTTGCCAAGACTGGCATAGATAGGATTTCCATAGGTTTTCTTACCCATTCAGCTCCATCAATAGATTTTTCTCTAGAGATTTAACTCATGCCCAAATTCGAATTAGTAAGTCCATTTAAACCGCAGGGAGATCAGCCTCAGGCAATAGAAAAACTTGCCCAGGGTATGGAGAAAGGTAATAAATTCCAGACCTTACTCGGAGTTACAGGAAGCGGTAAGACATTTACATTAGCAAATCTCGTATCCATAGTCCAAAAGCCCACGTTAGTGATATCGCATAATAAAACTCTTGCAGCACAATTATACAGCGAATTTAAAGAATTTTTTCCGCACAATGCCGTAGAATATTTTGTGAGTTACTATGATTATTATCAACCGGAGGCGTATGTGCCGCATACGGATACGTATATTGAAAAAGACGCTTCGATAAACGACACTATAGATAGGCTCAGGCTTTCAGCGACAAGTGAGCTTATGTCCAGGCAGGATGTGATTATAGTGGCAAGTGTATCTTGTATATATGGATTGGGATCTCCCTGTGATTATCAGGAGTTACTATTACTTTTAGAAAAGTCCCAGACAATAAAAAGGAGCGATTTATTATCGCGCCTTGTAAATATACACTATTCTAGGAATGACGTTGATTTTAGGCGCGGGTGCTTCAGAGTAAGAGGTGATATAGTCGAGATCTTCCCTGCGTATAAAGAAAGTCCGTTTAGAATATATTTTTTTGGAGATGTAATAGAAAGGATTTCAGAGGTCAGCCTTTTAAAAGGAGAGATCCTTCAGGATTATGAAAAGGTGGCAATATACCCCGCTAGGCATTTTGTTACTACACAAGATAAGCTGGAAAGGGCAATTTCTTCTATAAAACTGGAATTAGACGAAAGGCTTAAAGAATTAAAGTCTCAAAATAAATTATTGGAAGAGCAAAGGCTTAATTCCAGGACTATGTATGACATAGAAATGTTGAGGGAGATGGGGTTTTGTAATGGGATAGAGAACTATTCGAGACATTTAAGCGACCGGGCCCCGGGATCTAGGCCGTATTGTCTGCTTGACTATTTTCCTGATGACTTTTTGACAGTCATTGATGAGTCACATGTTACAATACCTCAATTAAGGGGTATGTATAAAGGAGACAGGACCCGCAAACAGGTTTTAGTGGACTATGGTTTCAGACTGCCGTCTGCCTTGGATAATAGACCGTTGAATTTCGATGAGTTTATGGATATTATTCATGCGATGGTATTCGTATCCGCAACTCCTTCAAACTATGAATTAAAATGTTCTAATCAGGTTGTTGAACAGGTGATAAGACCCACAGGCCTTATTGATCCTGAGATTATTTTAAAGTCTACCGAGGGACAGATAGACGACCTTGTGGATAATGTGAGAGACCGTGCTAGTAAAGGTCAGAGGGTATTGGTTACGACTTTAACCAAACGAATGGCTGAAGACCTTTCAGCATATTTAAAGGATGCGAAGTTAAGAGTCAGGTATATCCACTCGGAGATCGGCGCGATTGAAAGAGCAGAGATATTGAGGGATTTAAGAAAAAAAGAGTTTGACTGCCTTGTGGGTATAAATTTGCTGCGTGAAGGGTTGGATCTGCCTGAAGTCTCGCTTGTAGCTATTTTAGATGCGGATAAAGAAGGGTTTTTGAGGTCAGAGACATCTCTTATTCAGGTGGCAGGCAGGGCTGCCCGTAATATTGACGGTCAGGTTATAATGTATGCAGATACGATAACTAATTCTATGCAGAGGGCGATTGATGAGACCCTGAGACGTAGAAAGAAACAGATGGAGTTCAATAAAAAATACAAGATAACGCCGAAGTCTATAGAAAAGGCTATCAGGAGTGGCATAGAGAAGGCAAGGGACATTACCCTTGAGGTAGTAGGACAGGATGAAGATGAATATGAGAAGGATACTATAATTAGCGAGCTTCAGAGAGAAATGGAGCTTTGCTCGAGGAATCTACAGTTTGAAAGAGCACTGGAGCTTAGGGATAAGATAAAGGAATTAAATGCTCGACGATAAAATCCTACATTTTTTTAAAAAACGCGGAAGCAGTTACGTTTCTGGAGAAGAGTTGAGCGAGGCGTTTGGTGTTTCACGGACTGCTGTTTGGAAGCATATTGAGAAACTCCGGGACGAGGGATATGAAATTGCTGCTTCTCCGCATCTTGGTTATAAATTGATGTCTGTGCCTGACCGTTTGACGTCAGTCGAACTCGGATGGCAGCTTAATACCGAAGTGATCGGAAAGAGGATATATTCTTATAAAGAAATAGGGTCTACCAATGATGTCGCGTACAGTCTTGCTACACAAGGAGAAAAAGAGGGTTCAATAGTGATAGCAGAGTATCAAACTAAAGGCCGTGGTAGATTAGGCAGAAAATGGATTTCGCCTAGAGCGAAAGGCGTGTATTTTTCAGTAATATTGAGGCCTGATATTTTACCGAAAGACATTTCTGTTATCACGCTTATTTCGTCGCTTAGCGTAGCAAAGACGATCCGGGACTTAACGAATCTCGCAGCATTTATCAAATGGCCGAATGATGTCTTGATAAATAAACAAAAGGTATGCGGCATATTGACGGAACTGAACGGTGAGACGGATAAAATCAACTTTGTTATAGTAGGTATAGGTATAAATGTGAATGCAAAGAAGGAGTTGTTGCCGAAAGAGGCTACTTCTCTTTCGGTCGAGAAGGAAAGATTGATTTCTCGATTGGAATTCGTAAAGATGCTTTTGCGGAATCTGGATGTATATTATAAGATTTTTAATAAGGGTAAGATCGATCAGATTTTAAAAGAGTATAAGAGACTTTCGGCAATCCTTGACAGGAGGGTTCGGGTAAATTATCATAATAGTTCTGTATCAGGCCATGCCATAGATGTGGATAAAGAAGGTGCTCTTATTTTGAGACTAGATTCTGGATTCCATGAAAGGGTGCTCGCAGGAGATGTGGTATTATTGAGGTGATATGTTACTCGCAATAGATATAGGAAATACGAATATTCATAACGGTATTTTTAGAAAGAGGTCTTTGAAACGGACGTTTCGGATCCCTACTTGTGTCGAGAATTTAACTTCGCACTATATTAGAAACTTGAAGCCGGATTTAAATGATATTGAAAAAGTTATTGTAGTAAGTGTCGTACCTGAGAGATTAAGAAAAGTCGAGGGGGCACTCAAGAAGGTCCTTGGGAAAAAGATTTTAATTGTAGGTAGAGACGTAGATAGTGGGGTTAAAAATATCTATAAAAATCCAAGACAGGTAGGTCAGGATAGACTTTGTAATGCGCTGGCTGCTTACAGATTGTATGGTGGTGAAGCGATTATTGTAGATTTCGGTACAGCCATAACAATAGATGTTATAAATAGCTCCAGAGAATATCTGGGAGGCGTAATTGCTCCTGGTGTTGAAATTTCTATTAACGCATTGTCAGAGAAGGCATCGCTTTTACCAAAGGTGAACATAAAAAAACCTCGTGCAATCTTGGGAAAAGAGACGAAGGAGAGTATGGTAAGCGGTGCGGTTTATGGTTTCAGCAGTTTGTGCGATGGGATTGTCCGAAGGTTAAAAAAAAGATACTGTAAGAACGGTCAAGTTATAGCAACTGGAGGTATGTCACGTCTTATCGGGCCTTATTGCGAGACTGTTGACAAGATAGACCCTGATCTTACGCTTAAAGGATTAAGTTTGATTGCAGGAGATTAACAACATGTTTAAAATTTTATCGAATGAGCAGATAGCACCTGGGATTTTTAATATGCAATTAGTTGCGCCTTTGGTTGCCAGAAAGGCGAAGGCAGGGCAATTTGTCATGATAAGGATTGACGAACATGGCGAGCGCATACCGCTTACTATAGCCTCTAACGATGCTGAAAATATTACTATTGTCTACCAAGTAGTGGGTGTGACTACTCATAGGTTGACAGAGAAAAAAAATAATGATTTTTTATTGGATGTTGTCGGTCCGTTAGGGCACGAGACACAGATAGAAAAATTAGGTACGGTATGTTGTATCGGCGGAGGGGTGGGAATCGCAGAGTTGTATCCTGTAACCAGGGCATATAAGTCTTCCGGAAATAAGGTGATTGTGATTATCGGCGCGAAAAATAAAGGCCTAGTGATATTTAAGGAAGAACTAAAAGAGATATGCGATGAGATGTTTATCACTACTGACGATGGTTCCGAGGGTGAAAAAGGTTTTGTTTCAGATGTTATGAAGAGATTAATAGATTCCGGAAGGAAAATAGATTTAGTCTATGCCGTGGGTCCTGCTATTATGATGAAGATTATTGCTGATTTAACAAGACCTTTTGACATAAAGACAATGGTGTCTCTGAATTCAGTGCTAGTGGATGGTACTGGTATGTGCGGTTCGTGTAGAGTGGAAGTAGGGGGCGAGACGAAATTTGTCTGTGTTGATGGTCCTGAATTTGATGCACATAGAGTAAATTTTGAAGAATTGATGTCTAGGCAGTCCCTTTTTAAAGAACAGGAAAAGCATGCCTGTAAAATAAGAGGCATAGTGTATTAAATTCGGGACACATCCCAATTTTGCAAAATTGGGATGTGTCCCGAATTTAGCCATAATCATGAAAAAACAATCTCCTGAAAAAAGAATTAAAAATTTTGACGAAGTAGCATTGGGGATGTCGGAAGAAGAGGCTTTGCAAGAGGCCCAAAGATGCCTTTTTTGCAAAAATCCAAAGTGTTCTATGAATTGTCCGGTCGAAATAGACATTCCTCGATTTATTCAGGCGATTAAAGACAAGAAATTTGGAGATGCTATTCAAATAATAAAAGAGAAGAATAATCTCCCTGGTGTATGCGGCAGGGTTTGTCCCCAGGAAGATCAATGCGAAGGTGCATGCATATTAAATGCAAAAGGAAAACCCATAAATATAGGTGCCTTAGAAAGATTCGCTGCAGACTGGGAAAGGCATGATAAATCACGCTTGTCTGCCGAAGCCAAGCGCGAAAGCTGCTTGGCGAAGGCGGAAGACACGAAATTAAAGATTGCTGTTATAGGCAGCGGACCGGCAGGGTTGACGTGTGCCGGGGATTTGGCTAAAAAAGGTTATCTGGTTACTGTCTTTGAGGCACTACATACTGCTGGCGGAGTTTTGGTTTATGGGATTCCAGAATTTCGACTGCCGAAACAGATCGTAAAAGAAGAAGTGGGATACTTAAAATCATTAGGTGTGGTGATAAAGAAGAATTTTATCGTCGGTAAAACCGTTACATTAAAGGAGATATTCGAAGAAGGATATAGCGCTGTATTCATAGGTACAGGGGCAGGACTGCCTAGTTTTATGAATATACCAGGGGAAAATCTTAATAGAGTATATTCCTCTAACGAACTTTTAACAAGGGCTAACCTAATGAAAGCGTATCTTTTTCCGGATTATGATACTCCTGTAAATATAGGAAAAAAAGTAGCGGTTATCGGAGGAGGCAATACTGCTATGGATTCAGCAAGGGTCTCGCTTAGGCTCTCGGCAGAAAAAGTTTATATAGTTTACAGGAGGTCAGAAAAAGAGATGCCTGCCCGGAAAGAAGAGATAGAAAATGCAAAAGAAGAAGGTGTGGAATTTCACATGCTTACCTTGCCCCAAAAAATAATCGGGGATAGTAAAGGATTTGTAAAAGGCATGGAATGTATAAAGATGGAATTGGGTGAGGCGGATTCTTCCGGGAGAAGAAGGCCAATACCTATTGAAGGTCCCGAATTTATTATGGACGTAGATACAGTTATTGTGGCAATAGGTCAGAGCCCTAATCCTGTGTTTTTAAAAGCTACACCTGAACTCGATTTAGATAAGTGGAGCAAGATAGTAGTGGCCCCAGAGACACAAGCTACAAATGTTAAAGGCGTATATGCAGGTGGGGATGCTACAAAAGGAGATGACACTGTAATTGCTGCAATGGGCGCTGGTAAACGTGCGGCTAAAGCTATAGATGCGTATTTGAAAAAAGTGTAGGGGCGAGGATAAATAACGAGACAAAATTATGAGGAAACAAAGCGTACTGGTTGCAATGAGTGGCGGTGTGGATAGTTCCATAGCTGCGGCTTTGTTAAAAGACCAAGGCTATGAAGTGATAGCTGTAACTCTGAAGATATGGCCGGAGGAGTATTGCACAAGTCATAGGGAAAAGTCTTGTTGCTCATTGCAGGATATTGAAGATGCAAAGAAGGTTTGCGGTATTCTTGGGATAAGGCACTATGTCTTGAATTTTGAAAAGATTTTCAGGAAAGAAGTCATAGATTATTTTGCTCGCGAATATCTGTCCGGCCGTACCCCTAATCCTTGTATAGTTTGTAACGAAAAAATAAAATTCGGGCGCCTCCTTGAAAAGGCTGAAGAGTTGGATTGTAATTTTGTTTCTACGGGCCATTATGCGAGAATCGAGAAGAACGGTGCTTATAGATTAAAAGAATCAGTAGATAAGGCCAAAGACCAGTCGTATGTATTATTTTCACTCTCTAGTATTCAGTTAAAGAAATCGCTTCTTCCTATAGGGGATCTCAACAAAGAAAAAGTCAGATTTAAGGCCAGGGAACTCGGGCTTTCAGTATACAAAAAATCAGATAGCCAGGAGATATGTTTTGTGCCTGATGGGGGTTATTCCGATTTTATAAAGAAATATTGCGGCATAGAGATTAAAAAAGGTGATATAGTCGATGGTTCGGGCAAAAGGCTGGGTAGTCATGATGGATTTTGGAATTTTACAATAGGACAACGTAAAGGCCTTGGCATTTCCTATAAATCGCCTCTTTATGTTATCGGTATAGAGCCCAAAAAGAATATCATTATAGTGGGTGGTCTCGGGGAAGTAATGAAAAAAAGATTTGCGGTTAAAGATATAAACTGGCTTCGTGAAATGGATGGAGACCGATTTGAGGCATGGGTAAAGATAAGATACAATCATAAAAAAGCAAAGGCCTTTTTAAAAAAGGTTGGCAGGATAATAGAAGTGGAATTTGAAAAAGAGCAAGAAGCGATTACTCCGGGACAAGCAGCTGTTTTTTATAGCGGTGAGTATGTAATTGGCGGAGGTTGGATAGATAGGGTGCTGGCATAGATTATTAATATTATGAATAAACTGCAGAAACTGAAAAAGATTATATCAAGATTCGACAGTTGCGTGGTAGCCTTCTCAGGCGGAGTGGATTCAAGTTTTCTTCTCAAGGTCGTCAGAGATGTATTGCCAAAAAATCGCATTTTAGCTGTTACGGCTGTGTCAGATACGTACACTCGTTCCGAATTGCAGCAAGCAAAGAGATTTGCCAGATCAATAGATGTTATACATAAAGTTATTTTTACGGATGAATTAAAAGACAAAAATTTCGTAAAAAATTCAATACAGAGATGCTATTTTTGTAAAAAGGAATTATTCAATAATCTAACCGGCATTGCCAGGAGAGATGGCTTTCGGGTTTGTGTGGATGCGTCTAATCTTGATGACATGCGCGATTATAGGCCTGGCAGTAAAGCGAAAAAAGAATTTGGCGTAAAGAGCCCGCTTCAGCAAGCTGGTTTTACCAAAAATGATATCCGGTTATTTTCCAAAAAGTTAAACTTGAAGACATGGGACCTTCCTGCTATGGCATGTCTTGCATCCAGGATTCCTTATGGTGAAGAGATCCACAAAAATACCCTTAGGAAAATAGAAAAGGCAGAAAGATTCATAAGAGCCTTGGGCATAGATCAGGTAAGGGTCAGATATCATAGTGATATAGCCAGGATCGAAGTTAGGAGAAAAGATATAAAAAGGTTTCTTAAAAATTTTTTTTGTGATAAAATAATAAGATATTTAAAATCACTGGGATTCTGTTATATTGTTTTGGATTTGGAGGGATATAGGGCGGGGAGTTTAAATGAGAGGTTGAAGCAAAATTTGGCGGCGTAGCTCAGTCTGGCAGAGCAGTCGGCTCATACCCGGCGAGTCACTGGTTCAAATCCAGTCGCCGCTACCATTCTGCTTCGCCAAGCAGCTTTCGCGCTTGGCTTCGCTGAAATTGGCACATAGGATACATATGACACTCATCGACAAAGTCAGAACCACAATAGGAAAATATAACATGCTTAAAAGGCAGGATAGGATTTTGCTGGGGTTGTCAGGCGGGCCTGATTCCATTGTGCTTTTGCATGTTCTGGTGGCACTTAAAAAAGATTATATGTTGGATATCCAAGTTGCGCATCTTGATCATAAATTCAGAGGGGATCAATCCAGAAAAGACCGGGAATTTTGTGAAGAGATTGCAAGAGGGCTGAATCTTGACATTGTTTATGATGAAATTGATGTCCCGAAGATTGTTAAGGAGAGAGGAATCTCTTCAGAAGAGGCTGCGCGGGAAGTGCGATATGATTTTTTTAAAAAGGTGGCAGGCTGTAAAAAGATAAAGAAGATAGCTGTAGCCCATACCAAAGATGACCAGGCAGAGACGGTTTTAATGAGAATGATTCGCGGTTCCGGTTCTCTGGGCTTGGGAGGGATGCGGCCCGTCAAGGATATGCAGGGTTTTACAATAATAAGGCCACTCATTGAAACTTCCAGGGCTGAGGTGGAAGGTTTCATAAAAGAATTCGATTTAGAGTCAAGACACGACTCTACGAATGATAAATTTATGTTTACAAGGAATAGGGTCAGGCATGAATTGATCCCTTATCTGGCAGAGAATTTTAATCCGAACATAAAAGAGGTCCTGGCGAATATGGCCGAGAATTTTCGTGAGGAAAACGAATTTTTAGAAAAGTTTACGAAAAGAAAGTTTAAGAGTATGTCGAGAAGAAGGCATAGTGAGATTGCAATAGACATTAAAAAATTCAGAAAACAGCCGGAAGCGATAAGGAAGAGAATTTTAAGAACCGGCCTTTTAGTCTTGAAAGGGAACTTGAGAAGGCTTACTTACAACCATTGGAAAGAGATGGATGAGTTGATAGGTAAAAGGCCGCACAATTCAATAGTTGATTTACCGGGCGGTGTAAATATTATCAAGAATAAGAACACCGTAGTCCTTC
>JAHJHC010000054.1 GCA_018824145.1 Candidatus Omnitrophota bacterium
AAAGATATTCATGTTGAACGGATTTTTTATAGGATTTATTGGGACGACCCTGGGGGCAGGAATAGGATTTTTATTATGTTATTTATTAAAGACTTATCAGTTTATAAAATTACCCAGGGATATCTATTATTTAGACAGACTCCCTGTGAATTTAAATATCACTGATTTTGTAACCGTGGTTGTGGCAGCAATAGTGATTAGTTTAATATCTACTCTTTACCCTGCATGGCAGGCAGCCAGGATGGAGCCTGCGGAGGCATTGAGGTATGAGTAAAGGCAAAGGCCGGAATAGGCAGGTTTCAACCTGCCTGTTTATGATGGCCTTTGCGACAAAATTTGTAAGGCACACTTCAGTGTGCCAAAATAGATGTTGCGTGCAGAAGGCATTAACAAAATATATAGGCATGGCAGAAAAGATTTACAGGTTTTACATGGTATTGGAATCGAGGTTGCAAAAGGTGAGACAGTTGCACTCGTCGGGCCGTCAGGTGCTGGGAAGTCTACGCTTTTACATATCTTAGGAGGTATAGATAGGCCTAGTTCAGGAAAGGTCTTTTTGGATAAGCAAGATTTTTATGCGTTACCTGATAATGAACGGGCCTGGCTCAGGAATGAAAGAATAGGTTTCGTATTCCAGTTTTATCACTTATTGCCTGAGTTTACTGCTTTGGAAAATGCAATGATGCCGGCATTAATAAAAGGTGTAAGGGTAGATGAGAGGGCAAGAGGTTTATTGCAGGAATTCGGACTCAGTGATAGATTGCGTCATAGGCCGGGTGAACTTTCAGGGGGAGAACAACAGAGAGTGGCAATCGTAAGGGCCCTGATGAATAATCCTGAAATACTTTTATGCGATGAGCCCACAGGAAATTTGGATTCTAAGATGGGGGAAGAGATACTTAAAATATTATTTGGACTGAATAAAAAAAAGAATTCCACAATCGTTATTGTTACGCATGATAAGGAAATAGCCAAATCTGCGAATAGGGTTGTAGAAATTAAAGATGGGAGGATAATGTAAACATGAGTCTAAAAGTCTATATCGACGGTAAGTTTTACGATAAAAAAGACGCTAAGGTGTCTGTTTTTGATCATGGTTTTTTATACGGCGATGGGGTATTCGAGGGGATCCGCTCGTATTCCAGGCTTGTTTTTAAATTTAAAGAACATATCGACAGGCTTTATGAGTCTAGTCACGGTATTATGTTGAAGATAAATATCTCCAAGAAAGAAATGACGAAAATCGTCATTGATACGTTGAAGCTGAATGAATTACAAGATGCCTATATTAGGCTTATAGTTACTAGAGGCGTGGGAGATTTAGGACTCGATCCCAGAAAATGCAAAGACTCTTCTATTATAGTTATTACAGATAAAATACAGCTTTACCCGGAAAAATTATATAGAGATGGGTTGAAGCTGATTACAGTGCCTACGCCGAGAAATATCACTGAGGCATTGAATCCGCAGATAAAATCCCTGAATTATCTGAATAATATTTTGGCAAAGATAGAGGCGATAAATAGCGGTTATGAAGAGGCCTTGATGTTGACTGCGTCGGGATATGTGGCGGAGTGCACAGGGGATAACATTTTTATTATAAAGGGAGATAGTTTGATTACGCCGTCTGTATATCTGGGTATTTTAAAAGGCATTACGCGTTCTGCAGTGATGGATATTGGAAAGAAGATAGGGCTCAAAGTCAACGAAGATGTGCTTACAAGGCAGAATCTTTTTACGGCAGATGAGTGTTTTTTGACGGGCACAGCTGCTGAAATCGTTCCCGTTGTCAGTATCGAAAAAAGAATTATCGGTACTGGAAAACCCGGCAAGATAACTTCGAACTTGATGAAGGAGTTTAAGAAGTTGACTAAGGTGGATGGAGTGAGATATTAGCGTATAGGAAAGCAAAAAAATCTTTCTATACGCTATCCGTTATACGCTAATTTAAGGGAGGTCAAACATGCAATGTGATATCTGTGGTCAAAATCAGGCAACAGTACATTTAACAGAAATTATAGATGAGAAGATGACAGAGTTGCATCTTTGTGAAGAATGCGCTCAGAAAAAAGGCGCCCAGATGGAAAGCCATTTTGGTCTGGCTGACTTGTTGGCCGGCCTTGCGGATCTGGGAGGGGAGTTTACCAAGACTAAAAAAGAAACTAAGATCAAGTGTCCGAGATGCGGACTTACTTATGAGGATTTTAAAAAAGTAGGTAGGCTTGGTTGCGGAGATTGCTATCAGGCTTTTAAAGACGCACTTCTTCCGCTTTTAAAAAGAATACATGGCTCTACCCAGCATTATGGTAAGTCTCCAGGGAGGGTGGCTAATGTCGTAAAGGCTAAAACCGATTTGCAGACCTTAAAAGATAGGCTGCAGAGGGCTATACAACAGGAAGAGTTTGAAGAGGCTGCTAAGTTGAGGGATAAGATCAGGGAAATTGAGAAGAAGAAATCCAAATGACAAAGCACAAAATCTAAATCGATGTTTGATGCTCGATGCTGGACACTGGATGCTTGCATGATAGTATAATTATCGAGTATCAAGCATCTAGGATTGAGCATCGAACAAAGCGAAATAATTTATTTTAGGAAGGAGTTGTTCATGAACATAGACGATTTACTAAATACGCAAGGCGAATGGTTAAAATGTACGGGTCCAAACTCTGATATCGTGATGTCTTCGCGTATTCGTCTGGCCAGGAACTTGGCGAAGTATCCTTTTTCTCACTGGGCAAGTAAAAAAGAGCAGGAGACGCTGTTACGGATTACAAAAGAGGCTGTCAACTCGTTGAAAAAAATAAAGGCCCCTTTATGTTTAGATATAAGTAAGCTGGATTCGGTGGATAGGCAATTTTTGATAGAAAGACACTTGATGAGTAGGGAGCATTCCGTAGATGCGGAAAATAAAGGTTTATGTTTAAGCGAAAGGGAAGTTGTAAGCATAATGGTTAATGAAGAAGACCATCTGCGTATTCAGGTTATGAAGTCTGGTTTTGATCTGAGAGATTCTTGGTATATAATTAATGATATAGATACTGAACTTGGTAATTTACTGGATTATGCATTTTCAGCGGATTTTGGCTATTTGACGGCTTGTCCTACCAATACCGGTACGGGGATGAGGGCGTCAGTAATGTTACATTTACCTTCGCTTGTAATGACAAAACAGATAGGAAAGGTCTTAGAGGCTATTACGAAACTTAGCCTTACTGCCAGGGGTCTTTATGGAGAGGGCACAGAGGCTAGCGGTAATTTTTTTCAGATTTCCAACCAGGTTTCTTTAGGGCATAGCGAAGAGGATATCATTGATAATATCGAGAGGATTATTAAGCAGATTATAGATCATGAACATAGCGCAAGAGAGGCCCTTCTTTCCCAGAATAAGTCCGTGCTTGAAGATAGGATCTGGCGGGCGTATGGCACCTTGAAGAGCGCACATATTATCTCAAGTAGCGAGACTATAGATTTGCTTTCGCTGGTCAGATTAGGAGTTGACCTGAATTTGATAAAGAAATTAGACCGTGCCCTTATAAATGAATTATTTATTATAACGCAACCTGCGCATCTTCAAAAGATCGAAAAGAAGAAGCTTTCACCGAATCAGAGGGATGTGAAGAGGGCTCAAATAATAAGAGAGAAACTAGGATAATCTTGTGATTCGAATCACGAATTATGGTTCGACAGGCTCACAATATTACAAATCAGGAGGTATATGATGTTCAATCGTTTCACGGAACGTGCAAGGAAGGTAATCCTACTTGCGAAAGAAGAAGCTAAAAGGTTTAATCATGATTATATCGGTACTGAACATATTTTGCTAGGAGTTGTAAAAGAGGGAGAAGGTGTTGCTGCAGTGGTCCTCCAAAAAGTAGGGTTAAGTCTTCAGAAGATACGATTAGAGGTAGAGAAGATTGTAAAACCAGGTCCTAGCACAGTAATCTCAGGAGATATCCCGTTTACGCCAAAGGCAAAGAAGGCAATAGAGCTTTCCGGCGAGGAGGCAAGATTATTAAGCCATAACTATATAGGAACCGAACATATCTTATTGGGACTTATAAAAGAAGGCGAGGGTGTAGCTTGCCAGGTCTTACTTAACCTGGGTCTGGATTTAGACAGGGTTAGGCAGGAGATTGTCGAACTTTTAGGCTCTGCAACGCCTGGGTTTGGTGCCGGCGGAGTAAAACCAGGGCCTGGCCAGGCAACCGGAGCTAGAGCAGGCTCAAAGACCCCTGCCCTTGATACATTTGGCAGAAACCTGACGATACTTGCGCGTGACAATAAGTTGGATCCTGTAATTGGCAGACATAATGAGATTGAGAGGGTTATACAGATTCTTTCCCGACGCACTAAGAATAACCCTGTGCTTCTGGGTGAGGCGGGTGTTGGTAAAACTGCGATTGTAGAAGGCCTTGCGCAGAAAGTAGTAAAAGGAGATATCCCTGAGATATTGAAAGATAAACAGGTTATAATCATAGACCTTGCCCTTATGGTTGCAGGGACGAAATACAGAGGTCAGTTTGAAGAGAGAATAAAGGCGGTTATGGACGAAATTAAAAGGTCTACGAATGTTATAATTTTTATAGATGAGCTGCATACATTGGTGGGTGCAGGAGGTGCAGAGGGTGCCATAGATGCTTCGAATATATTGAAACCAGCCCTTTCAAGAGGTGAGATTCAATGTATCGGAGCTACTACTTTTGATGAGTATAGAAAGCATATAGAAAAAGATGCTGCATTAGAAAGGCGTTTTCAAACTATAATGGTAGAGCCTCCGACAGTTGAAGAGACCATAGAGATACTAAAAGGGCTAAGAGATAGATATGAGGCGCATCATAAAGTGGAGATTACCGATGATGCATTAGAGGCAGCCAGTAAATTTTCAGATAGATATATAGCAGGGAGGTTTTTGCCGGATAAGGCTATTGACCTAATAGATGAGGCAGGTGCAAAGGCAAGGCTTTCTATAATGACTGCCCCACCGGATATTAAAAACATGGAAAGAGAGATCGAGGATATACGCAAAGAAAAAGATGCATCTATAAAGAATCAAGACTTTGAAAAAGCTGCACGTTTGAGGGATGAAGAAAAAGGGGCGCGTAAAAAGCTCGATAAATTCAGACAACAATGGAAAAAGTCTCAAATGGAGGCTAAGCCAAAGGTTGACGAAGAACTTATAGCCGATATCGTCTCAAAATGGACCGGTATACCTATTTTCAGGCTAGAGCAAAAAGAGTCAGAGCGTCTTTTAAAAATGGAAGATGAACTCCATAAGAGAATTATT
>JAHJHC010000055.1 GCA_018824145.1 Candidatus Omnitrophota bacterium
TCTGGAACCGATTTCCAAACGGCTCAGCAGGACTGTATATATGCGTAGATTCTTTGAGTGGCTTTTTGAAAGGGCAAAAAAGCGTTCGGGCCTTATAGAAAAATATGAGGCATTTGGCCTTATGCTTTTTGTGTGCATACCTTTACCCGGCACAGGTGTATGGACAGGATGTCTTATTGCCTCTCTTTTACGCATGAGATTTATGCCGACTTTCTTAGCTGCTACAGCGGGTGTTATAATAGCAGCAATAATTGTTACAACCCTTACAGTAATAGGCAGGGCAGTATTATGATACACATATATACTGGCAATGGAAAAGGAAAGACTACATCTGCTTTTGGCTTGGCAATGAGGGCGAGCGGTCAAGACCTCAAGGTTATTATATTTCAATTTTTAAAACCAAAAACATTTTTATGCGGTGAACATATTGTTGCAAAGAAGATAAAGGGCATTAAACTAATAAATTTTAGCCAGACGCACCCTATGTTTAGCAAAAAAAGTTACAACGTAGTAGCTGCAGCCAAATCTATAAAAAAAGATTTCGAAAAGGCAAAAAAGGTGATTTTGAGCAAAAAGTATGACATGGTAGTGCTGGACGAGGTTATTAATGCACTGGACCAGAATTTTATCGACCAAAAAAATTTTCTGAGACTCCTTAAGACTGTTCCGCAAAAAGTAGAGTTAGTGCTTACAGGAAGAGGCGATATCTCCACTATAGAACAATTCGCAGATTACATAACCATAATGATAGACAAAAAACACCCCTTAAGAAAGAGCATAGGCGCACGTAAGGGAATAGAGTATTGAACCAGTGAGTTGCAGGTTCGAGTCTTGCCCGTGGAGCTCCTACCCGAATAAATATTCGTCCCTATTTGGATTGACAGGAAAGCGTTTTTATGGTAAAATTATACTGAAATCGTTTAGAAATAGATTTTAAAACTACAGAATAATGTTTCTAATAAAGGGGTTATTCTCACGGGAAGGTTTTATGTATTCAAGGCTAAATAATAAGATCAAGAAGATTTTTTCCACACTCATTGTCATAGCTTTTTTTTTTACAAATATTACATACGGAGCTTCTACTCTAAGAGTACCGATCCAATTTGCTCCTGAGGATTTTAATAGCTATGTAGAAGCTGGGTCTGTTCAGGAATATCTTGCTCGTGCAGGGGCTACTACAAAACAGCAGTGGGCCCTGGCATTTGTAATGAATCTCAGAGTAGCAGGAAGAAATAATGCGCAGATTACAGAAGCTTTAGCGGGTCAGATTGATGCAGGGATTGTAAAGATAAATCGCAGAGTGATTCATGTAAGACTTGGTAATCAGGTAGTAATTGTTACTGGGAGAGACAAGAATGTTAAGGTTAATGTTGCTGATATAGGGATAGAGGAATTTGAAGGCTTGCCCGAATTAGGAGCAGATCGAGGCAAAGGTTCCATACTTGATATGGTAAGAGATGCTCTCGAACAGGATGGATATTTGAAAAGAATGATGCCTGGAGATTTAATTGAAAGAATAGAAAATGCTCCTCCAGGCCAGCAGCAATTTATTCTTAACGGACTTAATATGTTAATACCCTGGTACATGTGGGTAGTGAATGAGTATGTTAATGATCCTGCATTGGCTGGAAAAAGAGATGAAATAATAAGAGAGGTCCAAAATGATGCATTTCCGCAGCTTATTGAATGTTTAGATAGCATATCAAGAAGACTGGCAAATGGAGATCTTGTACCAGGGGCGGTAACAGTTAATTTGTCCAGAGAAGTTGATGTTGTGCCTGAGGTTCTTTTAGACAGAAAAGCAAGGATAGCATATTGGCCCATGAAGGGTGATCCTTGGCACTGGGGCCACATATGGTTGATCTGGAGATTGCTTGCTGATGGTTATGATGTAGTAGTAATTATGATGGATAACGACGATCCTGATCGTAAGCCTTTTTTGACAGGGCTTTCTATACGAGAGGCAGATTCTCGTTGGCTGTTTGATGCATTTGATCCATTTATTGTATATACAAGCTTTCAACGAGAACTTCGGCCGTTGCTTGAAGCCGACGGCGACACTATAACTGCTACAGTTATTTTCGAGAACAGAGAAATAGGTCCCGTTACAAAATGGCTATATGATGCTGGATGGGACCATTTTTACTGGACTTATTCCAGGGATGCGAGAGGACAAAAAAGAGAGGGGAGGGTGGAAGGAGGCGAGGCAAAGATTTTTCTTGATGTACCGTATAAATTATTTCTTGTTTGGAAGCGCTTGGCCCAGGTAGGAATTGCTACTAATGTGAGTATTAGATTTCAAAAGCGCGCAGGGGATTCATCTGGTAGTGATGCTACTGTAGCAGTTCGCCTTGCAGCCATACAGGGAGTAGCAAATATAAGCGTTATTGAATCTTTTGCCAGTATGGCGAGTGAAGGGGTTGATGAAAACATCAGTGAAGGAGGGAATCCAGACTTTTGGAATGATGTAAAAACATCTATTCGTCAATGGGAAGCTGTAGAAATAGAACGTGTGAAACATCAATGTTCACCTGTACAACGGAGTTTTCTTGAAGCATGCCATGCAGAAGGTAAAAGGGCTCTTTTATTAGAAGACGAGATTAATGAAATGGTGGGAAATTGGTTGGCGCGATTTGGTCCAGCAACTAGTTGGGAACAAGCTAAAGGAGCAGGTAATGTACTTAGCTCATGGTTTCAAGAATTAGAAGCAATGGAAGCGAAGGGTGATAAATTTTATGCTGCCACAGGAGAAGGGGCTAGATTGTTTTCTGCGCTTATGGCTCAAGTAGAAGAATCACTCATGGTTTTTGAAGTAATTGAGCAAGCATTTGATGTCTCTTCTACAAAGATAAGAGGTGTCAATGCAGGAGACGTAGGATTGTTTTATGCATTGCCCATACCTTGTATGCAAAGCGCAATGGCACTGAAGCATTATCCTTCATGTCAAGATCCGTCTGTAAGCAAAATGGATAAAATAATAGCAGCTGAGGTATTGGGATATTTGATAGACCTTAATTTACTGCTTGTGGGAGGCAATGGACAAATTACAGAAGAAATCTTACATGAACATCTTGGAAAATATTTATGGGAGTTAGTAGATGTAGAATTGTTATTAGAAAGGCTCGGACAGCGTTTGTCAAGCGGAGTTGCTGATACTATTCTTTTACAGAGAGGGTTACAATTTCAAAAAGCTCTACAAACGACACGTACTAACTTGGCCCAGGCACATGGAAATGCGCTACATGCAGTAGACGGGTACCTGATGAAATGGCTTTTCGATGATGGAATGTATGGAAAATTAGAAGCTTTATATGATGCAGACCAGGAAAGACAAGTAGTAAACCTAATTGATACTGTACGTGATTTAATTAGAGAACGTACTGCCCAGATTGTTGAAGAGGCTAGAATCCATGCAGTGCAGAATGATGGATTGACCCAAGCCGAGCCTATTAGGTTAGAAAAACAGAGAGATGGCATCCTACTTTTTAGGACAAGTAATATTTTTAGAGGAGATGCTAATGATGGACAGGATTTTGAAAAAGCACTTGAACAGTTAGAGCTAAACCGTACAGATAGAAATAATAAAATATTGATTGTTGTGGATTCAGATATAAATATGGAGGGGTTGTATAGAATACTGACAGATCGCAATCTATTAGAGCTGATAAATATAAGAGTGTTTATTGCACAAGTTGGTAGCGATATACAATTAGATCAGGGAGAACTTGATATAAATATGACGCCTATAGTAGACATGGAAGGGCTACAATGCATTCCACTAACAGATTCTATTTGTGAGCAGTTTGAATCGCTAAGAACTGCAAGAGATTTTGTGTAATAGAGACTTAAATAGGGGAAGTTGAGGCAAATTTTTTTGTTGACATTTTAGTTTATTTTGCGTAATATGGATTTTGACAATTTGATATATTAGGTGCTTTTGTTTTAAAAGCTTAAAAGGGAAGACCCGTAAAAGCGGGTGCGGTCCCGCCGCTGTAAGGGTGGACGAAAGCTAAATCGTGCCACTGTGCCGAAACTTCGGCATGGGAAGGCTTAGCAAGTAGGATGATCCCCGAGCCAGAAGACCTGCCTAGTGTGAAAAGAGGTTATAAGTATCCTCGAGGAAGGGTTAAGTAAATAGGGCGCAACCCCGACTTATTAAGTCGGGGTTTTTTATTGTATAGGTAATGAAAAAACTGTTATTATTTATAATCTTGGTGTCGGTATTCATTTGCTTTAATCAAAGTGATTTGTTGTCAGCTGATGCCCAGAAGCAAAGGATCGTTTCTCTAGCGCCTTCTACTACTGAAATCCTGTTCGCATTGGGATTGGATGAGGAAATCGTAGGGGTGAGTTCGTTTTGTGACTATCCTTTAAAGGCACTGGAAAAAGAGAAAGTTGGCACGTTTAGCCAGCCGAATATCGAAAAGATATTGTCTTTAAGGCCGGATATTGTATTTTGTACGGGTCTTGAGCAAATGCCTGTAATCAGAAAATTAAAACAGTTGAAGTTAAAAGTCTATGTCAGTGACCCTAAGAATGTAGAAGAGACATTCGAGTCTATTATGGAAATGGGTGTGCTTACCTATCGGGAAAAAGAGGCAGAAGACTTGGTTAGTAGAATGAAGAGGGATATGGAAGGGGTGACCTCAAAAGTTAAATCTTTTCCGAAAGAAGATAGAGTCCGTGTTTTTGTGGAACTATGGAATAATCCCTTAATGACTACAGGCAGAGGTTCTTTTATGGATGAATTGATTGCATTAGCCGGTGGTATCAATATTGCCCATGACACTGAAAGGCCTTATAGTTATTTTAGCCCCGAGCAGGTGCTTGACCGTGACCCTGAATGTATAATCCTGGCATATATGGTAAATGAAGAGGCGGCTAGATCAGTAAAGGAACGTTTGGGATGGAAGAAAATATCCGCAGTTAGAAATAACCGTATATATAATGATATTGATCCTGACATATTATTGAGGCCCGGGCCGCGTTTGGTCGAAGGGTTGAATGAACTCCACAAGAGGTTGTACCCATGACTGCATCATTGAAAAGAAAGGTCTTATTCCTGTTTTTGATGTTGGTTTGCGCTATAGTCCTGGGCATTACTAAAGGCTCAGTCAAATTTTCCTTATCCGAGTTGTTTCTTCAAGAAAATAGATATATCCTTTATCTTAGGTTATCCCGCATACTAATGGCTATCCTGGTGGGTGCTGGGCTTTCTGTTTCAGGGATAGCGCTCCAGGCTATCTTGCGGAACGCACTTGCTGAGCCTTATATCTTGGGTACATCGAGCGGCGCAGGATTAGGAGCTGTATTAGCCATTACTATAGGTATAGGCACTGTATACATACCTATTGCCGCATTTTTAAGTGCAATTTTAACTATTATCCTGGTCTATAATTTAGCCAGACACGGTAACAAGGTCCCTGTAGAGTCGCTTATTTTATCCGGTGTGATCGTATCCATAGCGCTTTCTGCCATAATCGTATTTCTGGTTTCTATGTCAAGTAACGAGGCATTGCATGGGATGATGTGGTGGCTGTGGGGTAATCTCCAGGTATATGACTTTAAGCTTCTCTTTATAGTAGGCATTGTGGTTTTATCCGGCATTACTGCGATATTTATCTTGGCGCAGGACTTAAATGCAATAAGCATAGGTGAAGAAGAGGCTATGCATTTAGGCATAAATACAGAGATAGTAAAGAAGGTTCTCTTTTTGATTACATCTATGATCACAGCCAGCCTTGTTTCTATCTGCGGGATAATCGGATTCGTGGGGCTTATTATTCCTCACATGATGAGGCTTGTTGTGGGGCCGAACCACAAAGTCCTTATACCAGCTACTTGCCTGGCAGCAGCTATATTTATGATAATATGTGACATGTTTTCGCGCACCCTTTTATCACCTTTAGAAATCCCGATAGGAGTTATTACAGCTATTATAGGTGCGCCTGTGTTTATTATTTTGTTAAAGAGGAGGAGAGTCAGGTAGGCAAGGATGGATACACTGGTTAAGATAAACAATATTTCAGGCGGATACCATAAGACAATAATAATAAAAGGGGTCTCTTTTGAGATAGAAAAAGGGGATTTTTTAGGCATTATCGGGCCGAATGGTTCAGGGAAGTCTACTTTACTGAGATTGATGAGCAGGGTATTGCCTTTAACATCAGGTGATATTTTTCTTGAAAAGAAAAATATCAGCCAGATGAGCCTGAAAGAATTCTGTAGCTCAGTTGCCTTTGTGCCTCAGGATACATCCATTAATTTTTCATTCAGCGTTAACGAGATCGTGCTTATGGGCAGGATCCCGCATCTTAAGAGGATGCAGTTTGAAACGAAAAAAGATTTTGAGACCGTAGAGCATTCATTGTCTTTGACTGATACGCTATATATAAAGGAAAAGCAGATAAATGAGATCAGTGCAGGGGAGCAGCAGAGGGTTATCATTGCCAAGGCACTTGCGCAAGAGCCCATGCTGTTATTTTTAGATGAACCTACCTCTCATCTGGATATAGCCCATCAGGTCCAGATATTGGACTTATTAAAAAGATTAAATAGGGAAAAGGGCCTTACTATAGTTATGGTAGTCCACGATTTGAATCTAGCCAGTGAATATTGCAACAGGATGATCTTATTGAATGAGGGCGCTGTTTTTAAAAACGATATTCCCGAAGAGGTATTGACCTATCAAAATATAGAGGCAGTTTATAAGACAGTTGTAGTAGTGAATAAGAATCCTATTTCTTCAAAGCCTTATGTAATGCTGGTTACGGGGGAGAGATAGATGCCTACGAGAATAGTTTTAATCAGACACGGTGAAACAGATTATAGTTTAGAGAAGAGATATTGCGGTTTTAAAGATGTAGGCCTTAATAATAAAGGAAGAGAACAGGCAAGGGGCCTTTATCGAAGATTGCGCAATATGAGGGTTGATAGAGTTTATTCCAGCGATTCAATGCGCGCATTACACTTTGCTGAAATAGCGTTCGAGGGATTACACATAGAAACAGCACCTGAATTAAGAGAGATGAATTTTGGTGTCTTTGAAGGCCTTACGCACGAAGAGATTATGGGGAGGTATCCTGAGATTTATGCCAGGTGGTTAAGTGATCCATTTTGTGCATCTATCCCCGAAGGAGACACCCTGGGTGATCTTGAGAAAAGGGTAAGAGATGCATTGGCAAAAATCATCTCTATTAATAAAGATAAGATAGCGGCAGTAGTTACACATGCCGGCCCGATAAAAATAATCGTAGGCAATATATTGAAGACAAAAGACATATGGACAATAAAACCGGATTTAGGGAGTATAACTACAGTTGAGTTTAAAGATAATAAGGGTGAAATCCGGCTTTTTAATGATACGGGGCATTTAAATGGGTAAAATCGTTTTTATTACTGGTGGAGCAAGAAGCGGAAAGAGTTCCTTTGCAATGCAAATAGCTAAGGGAAAAAAAGGAAAAGTTGCTTTTATTGCTACTTGTCTACCCCTTGATAAGGAGATGGATGAGCGCATTAAGCTTCATAAGAAGA
>JAHJHC010000056.1 GCA_018824145.1 Candidatus Omnitrophota bacterium
CGACTATGTTGACCTTATTCTTGGTTCCTGGTATTTATTTGATCTTCGAAGACTTTAGATATATAGTTTTAGCGCCAAAAAAATTAATAGTATTTGTCCAAAATAAATTATATGATATAATAAAAATAGCCAGGAAGCCTTCGAGAGTGTAATGTTATATGGAATTTTAATGTTTGATGCCGGATGCTCGATACTGGATGCTCGTAATGCAATACCAGCATCCAGTATCGAGCATCAAGGATCAAAAAAAGGAGACAGAGTGTATGGATAAAACCCTCCGGTCCATATTGTGGATACTAGTAATACTGGTGTGCTTGAGCAGTTTTAGTGCGGGTTGGTTTTTTTTGGCAAAAGAGAGGTTGTATACCAGATACGTGGACCTAGAAAAGGTGTTTAAGACTAAAGTAGAGGAATTCAATAACCAGATTGCCTCTTTTAAAAGAGAAAACAAAGAATTAAACTCTAAGCTAAAGATGGTTGAAAAAGAGTTGGCTATGTCAGAGTCCAAGAATAGAGATCTGGAATCTAAATACCAGGTGCTTTTGAAAGAAAGAGAAGGTGTGGAAAGAGAAATTGCCAGGCTCAGGAAAGGCAAGGTGTTTCTTGAAAAGAAATTGGAGGATGTGGAATCCGGCCAGTTTTTAGCCGGGCTTTTGAAAGAGAAAGTTTCGTTGGAGGTTGAATTAAATAGAATGAAGGATTCCCTGGAGCCGAAGGATTCTGAGATTGAAAGATTGAGAAGCGAAAAAACAGAGTGGGACAACATCTTTTCCAGGGTTAAAGATGAAAGGGATTTATTAAAACGGAAGCTTGAAGATTCGACTAAGGTTGCAGAGATATTAAGCAAAGATTTCTTAGAGGAGAGGGCGCTAAATAAAAATATCAAGCTGGGATTTAAAAATGTAGAGATGGAGAAGGATCTTTTGAGGAATAAGGTGCAGGAGCTTGAAGAAGCAGTCGGTCAGTTCAAGGAAAGACTTGCAAAAAAAGAAGATATCGAGTTGCAGATATCAAAGATGGAGAGAGTGTTACGTCATAAAGACGAAGAGATAGATAAGTTAAAAATTGCCCTTGAGCGACAGAGCCGGTCAAATGCCGAATTAAGGGCAGAGGCGTATCATACCCCGGATGAGGTAGATTTGCCGCCTATTGTTTTGCAGAGGGAAAGGTACGATAGCAGTGGGTCTACGTCATCTCCTGTTAGAAGAGTAAATGCTTCATCTCTTTTAAAAGGCAAGGTCCTAACTGTAAATAGGGAGCATAATTTTGTGGTCATAGATTTAGGTAGACTTGATGGGGTTGACGGAGGGTCGATGTTTGATGTTTATAGAAGTGAAGAGGTGATCGGTTATATAGAAGTCATCCAGACGCGCGAAAGAATATCTGCCTGTGATATAAAAGATCGGAAGATGGGTTTTAGTATAGAGATAGATGATTTAGTTGTGCAGAGATGAAGATAAATTGAATCAGTTCTTTCGATTTAAATATCTATAAATGGGATTCCCTAAATATCTCTCAGTTTTAAAGTTCAGAAGAGGGGTTAGCACCAAATCTCTCGTCGTATTCACTAAGCAACTCTCCACACTCATTGCCGCAGGTTTACCGCTTGTAAAGGCACTCCGGACCTTATATGATCAATTGGAGCCTGGCGCAATGAAAGATATAATAAAAAATATAGCCAGTGAAGTGGAAAGCGGCACGAATTTTTCAGAGGCCCTTTCTCATTTCCCCAGAGTATTCCCGGAATTTTATGTCAATATGATAAAGGCAGGAGAACTTGGGGGGATGCTGGAGGGTATACTTAAAAGACTTTCCGAATTCCTGGATAAAAACCAGAAGCTCAAAGATAAAATAAAAGCAGCCCTTATGTACCCCTCTTTTGTGCTTCTGGTTGCGGTCTTGATTTTCATCATGCTGATGATATTTGTCATCCCTACTTTTACAAACATGTTTTCAGAACTAGGAAGCGCGCTTCCGCTTCCGACAAAGATACTTATTACTACGAGCGAGATTGTTAGAAAGACTTGGTACTTGATTCCTCTTGTGCCATTTATCGTAATTCTAACATATAAATTTATAGTTAGGAACCCTGACAGGAAATTTGTAATTGATAGACTAAAATTATATAGTCCTGTCGTAGGCGCCCTTATACATCAGGTTTCGGTCGCCAGGTTTTCCAGGACACTTGGCACATTACTTTCTAGCGGTGTTCCAATATTGAATGCGCTTGAAACAGTGAAAGATACTATAGGCAATGAATTCATTGCACGTGCAGTCTTGGAGGTTCGGGATTGTCTCAAAGAAGGAGAAAGTGTATCCCGTCCAATGGAAGCTAGCAAGGCCTTCCCACCTCTTGTTGTAAAGATGATAGCCATAGGTGAGGAGACAGGTCAGCTTAATAAGATGTTAATCCAGATAGCTGATAGTTACGAGGATGAAGTGGATGTTGCAATAAGCGGACTCACATCTCTTTTGGAACCGCTACTTATAGTATTCATGGGGCTTATTGTAGGTTTTATTGTCATCTCAATGTTCATGCCGTTATTTTCACTTGCCAGACTTATAGAGTAGATATGTCAAAAAGAAATGGGTTTTCCTTACTCGAGCTTATAATAGCCATTGGAGTCCTGTCTATAGGGCTTGTAGGCGTATTGCAGATATTTCCTATTGGGCTTAGGGCGTCATATCGTTCAGGTATGCTTACAAAGGCGACATTTTTAGCGCAGAATAAGATGGAGGAACTCAATATGGCAGACTTTGAGGCAATATCCGAACTCCCTTCTAAGATACCGCTCTCAGGAACCGAAGGAAATTTTGACTGGGAGATATTTATTGACGAGGTAATTTTAGATGGATTACAGGACAGTGATAATATTAAAAAGGTTACCATAAATATAAAATGGCTCGAGCGTAACAGGACAAGATCTAAAGATTTTGTCACGTATATTACGAAGTGAACTATTATGAAACAGGGCCGTTATAATGCATTTACACTGGTTGAGATTCTTATTGCTTTGTCTATATTAGCCATGATTGTTGTTTCTACATTTACAATCTTTAGGAGTTCGTCTAAGTCATGGCAGAAGGGTTCAGAGAGGAGTGAGCGTTACCATAATGCGAGGACTGCAATCGGCAAGATGAGTACGGAGATTTCTCAGGCAGTTATAAGTGAACGTAGACCAAGTAAGTTTATCGGAAGAAAAGAATCAGTGAGCTTTATTTCTTTTGTGTCGACTGCTAGCGGCATATTTGAGCTTGTGGAGGTAGAATTCTGGTTAAATAATGAAAAAAAATTACTTATGCGTAATGAGGATATCGAACCTGATTACGACTATTTGACGTATGATTATAGCGATGTTTTAGCTGAAGGTATTGTTGAGTTAGAATTTTCGTATTATGATGGTTCTAGTTGGAGCGAGACTTGGGATTCAGATTTAGCGATGGAGGAGAGTGATCCTCAAGGAGACGAAGGGGCCTTGCCTAAGGCAGTTAAGATAGAGATAAAAGTAGAAGATAAAAGAGGCAAGGAAAGCGAAATCTTTGAAGTTATAACTCACCTGAAAACCGCATAAAGGTAAATTAAAATGAAAATAGGTATTATCGGCCATCCCCAGAGTGGCAAGACTACTATGTTTAAGGTCTTATTGCAACAGGATATATCAGGCAATATAGGTATGTTCAGGATAGAGGATTTTCGCATAGAAAAGATCTCGAAAATCTTTTCCTCCAAGAAAACCACATATCCTGAATTTACTTTTGTGGATCTTGGCGTTATTTCGGGTTTTGATAAAAAAAGAGATTTAGATAATTGCCAGGATATAGATCTCTTCATATGTGCAGTGGATGCATTTTTCAAAGAAGATCCTAAGTCGGATTTAGAGAGCTCTATTACGGATTATATCCTTTCCGATCTGGAAGTTATACAGACTAGGATTGCCAGGATACAAAAGGAACATAAAAAAGGTGATGCAGAGCAAGAATTAAAGGTGTTAGAGAAATGTCAAAGGGGCCTTTCAGATGGCAAGCTTTTATGGAAAGCTGGTTTAGGCCCCAACGAAGAGAAACTAATTTCTGGTTTAGTATTGTTGAGTCTAAAACCGTTGATAGTAGCTATAAATGCTTCGGATCAGGATGTCGAAGCAAAAGAAGCTAAAATAAAAACACTTGAAGAATATTGCCGTTCAAGAGATATATGCTGTATTAGGTTCTTTGGAAAAATAGAATCGGAACTTTTGGAATTAGAGTTAGAAGAAAGGAAGAAATTTTTAAAAGAGATGAATATCGAAAGTAACCTTAGAGAAGATATTTCAAAATTGATATTTAAGGAATTGGACCTTATTACATTTTTTACTACCGGAGCAAAAGAGACGCGGGGATGCTATCTAAAATCCGGCTTGTCTGTAATCGAGGCAGCTGGTAAGATACATTCTGATATGAAAAGGGGTTTTATAAGGGCAGAGGTCGTGAATTTCGAAGATTTTATTAAGTCAGGCTCTATACATAAAGCGCGCGAAGAAGGGGTATTAAAGGTAGAAGGAAAAAGCTATGTAGTAAGGGATGGGGATATAATTAACGTGAGGTTTAATGTTTAAAGAGAAGTTAGAAAGGAGGAGTGATGCGTAAGATAGGAAGGGCACTTATTAGCGTGTCTGATAAGAGTGGATTGGAGGAATTTGTTAAAGGGTTGAATGAATTCGGGGTAGAGATACTTTCTACCGGAGGGACTGCAAAACTTATAAACAGTCTAGGCATAAAGGTGAGGTCTGTATCGGATTATACTGGTTTCCCAGAGATGCTAGATGGTAGGGTTAAGACTTTACATCCTAAGATTCATGGGGGGCTTCTCTCCCTTCGGAAAAATAAAGACCATATGGAACAAGTTGAAAAGCACAATATCGAGTTGATTGATATGGTGGTTGTCAATCTCTACCCGTTTGAAAAGACAGTTGCCAAGGAGGGGGTTTTGTTTGAAGAGGCCATTGAGAATATAGATATAGGCGGGCCTAGTATGTTGCGTTCAGCAGCGAAAAATTTTAAAGATGTAGTGGTTGTATGCAATGCAGATAGATATAAAGAGATATTAGAGGATTTGAGAAAGAATAAAGGCGTTATTTCAGATGAATTGCACTTTAGATTGGCAGTCGAGGTGTTTGAAAAGACCTCGAAATATGATAATGCTATTTATGGTTATCTAAAGAAACAGTTAAACGGTAAAGATACGGACTTTCCTGATGTCTTGGACTTGGGTTTTGAAAAAGTACAGGGTTTGCGATACGGAGAGAATCCGCATCAGAAGGCAGCTTTTTATAAAGACAGGAATAAGAGTGTAGTAGGTATTAGTAATGCTAAACAGTTACACGGTAAAGAATTATCTTTTAATAATATCATGGATCTGGATGCAGCTTTAGAGATAGTGAAAGGGTTTGAAGAACCGGCAGCAAGTGTGATTAAACATACAAATCCTTGTGGGGCAGCTCAGGCCAAAGCCCTAGAAAAGGCCTATATTGATGCACTGGATTGTGATAGGGTCTCGGCTTTTGGCAGTATTGTTGGTTTAAATAGAAATGTAGACGCATGTACTGCTAAGGCTATTGTTTCAGCAGGGTTTACCGAATGTATTATTGCGCCTGGTTATGACAAAGATGCCTTGGAGATCTTGAAAAGCAAGAAGAACTTGAGGTTGATAGAAGTAGGCGCATTAAAGGGAGTTGAAAAAGATTATGACTTGAAGAGGGTTGTAGGGGGACTTCTTATACAGGATAGAGATATATTGGGGGTAGCAAGGAAAGATCTTAAGGTCGTTACCAAGTCGCAACCTACAGAAGATGAGATAATATCCCTTCTTTTTGGTTGGAAGATAGTAAAACATGTGCGGTCTAATGCCATAGTAATATGTAATGGCACTAAGACAGTAGGCATTGGTGCAGGGCAGATGTCAAGAGTGGATTCAATGATAATAGCCATAAGAAAATCAGCTGGCCGTTGCAAGGGAGCTGTGTGTGTGAGTGATGCATTTTTTCCTAAGGAAGATGCTATAGAGGAGGCTAAGAAAGCAGGTATAACAAGTATAATACAGCCTGGAGGTTCTATCCGGGATGAGCATGTTATAAACGCCTGTAATGAAGCTGGGATAAGCATGGTCTTTACCGGTGTTAGACATTTTAAGCATTGATTCTCTTGTACCGTTTGCTCAGCAGAGAAGAATAGAATTTAAGTAGCAAACGGTACAAGAAAAACAGATGAATTACAGTACTAGTTTAGACTACATAAATTCCTTCATAAATTTTGAAAAGATTCCTAGATATAGTTATGCCTCTAGTTTTAGGCTGGAGAGGATGTATGCATTCTTGCAGGGGTTGGGAAATCCTCATCTTGGACTGAATGTTATACATGTAGCCGGTTCTAAAGGTAAAGGCTCTACCTGTAGTATCATAGCATCTATTTTAAGACAAGCTGGATATCGAGTGGGTTTATATACTTCTCCTCATCTTCTGGATGAGAGAGAGAGGATTAGGGTGTTAAATAAGGTGATAGGTGAGAGGTGTAAGGTGGAAGGGGAATTTGGAGGGATGATAGAAAGAGATGAGTTTATTGAATTGATCGAAAAAATAAAGCCGGTCGCTGAGAAATTTAGAGGACATGGAAAATTCGGGACACATCCCAATTTTCGAGCTCGGAAAATTCGGGAAAAATTGGGATGTGTCCCGAATTTAGGCGAATTATCATTTTTTGAGATCTTTACAGCATGCGCTTTTTTATATTTCAAGGAAAAGAATGTCGATTTCGCTATTTTAGAAACAGGACTGGGCGGTCGGCTTGATGCGACAAATGTTACAGAGGCCCTTGTGTACGGTATAACGAATATCAGCCTTGAGCATACTGATAAGTTGGGAAATTCTTTAGAAAGTATTGCCAGGGAAAAGGCTGGAATTATTAAAGTTCACAGTTCACAGTTGACAGTTGACAGCGTAGTAGTTACTGTTTCGCAAGAGAAAGAAGTGATGGATGTCTTGACAGATGTATGCAATGAGAAAAAAGTGGATTTGTATGAAATTGGTAAAGACATAACTTATTCTGTTATTAGTTCAGATGAGAAAGGTCAGGTGTTTGATTTAGATGGTCTGGGTTATTCATATAAGGATTTAGAGGTAAATTTAATAGGCCGGCATCAGGTGGAGAATGCTAGTCTTGCTATAGCTATGGTGAAAGCTTTATTTTCTTCCTGCTGTAGGGCAGGTTTAAACCTGCCCTACAGCAGAGGAGAACTAAGAGAAGATGCTATTCGCTCAGGCCTTAAAAATATCTTTTGGCCGGGGAGACTACAGGTTATACAAAAACAACCGTATGTAGTCCTTGATGGTGCGCAGAATCCGGACAGCATAAAAAAGGTCATTTCTTCGATAGAGAAGATCTTTAATTATAATAGACTGATTTCTGTATTTGGTATATCAAGGGATAAAGATATAGAAGGTGTGAGTAAGGAATTGGATAGGTCTAGTGATGTAGTTATTTTGACTAAATCCAGTAATGAACGCGCAAAAGAGCCGATTTATCTAAAAGAGAATTTCTCTTGCAAAAATCTTAGGTTGAGCAGTAATGTTAAAGAGGCATTAAACATAGGATTAGAGATGGCAACTAAGAAGGATTTGATACTAGTTACGGGGTCTTTGTATGTTGTAGGAGAGGCAATAAGAAATACTAAACAAGTAGGGCATATCTAGATATGTTGTATGTTAATCCCATTCACACAAATTAGTTATGTAAATTGGTTATGTTTAATAATAACCAATTTACATAACAGTATATATTTATTTATGTTACAGGCAAACACATCTAGATATGACATACAATATACAATGTTCCCGTTTTCACGGTAATGACAAAAGGTATGGGCACTATTAAATTAGATGATACTATTGTGGCGGTTTCTACGCCTATAGGTGAAGGCGGGATAGGTATTGTGCGTCTTAGCGGGAAGGATGCCCTTGGGATTGCGGACAGGATTTTTTTGTCGAAAGACGGTGAAACACCGTCTCGTTTTAAAACCTACACCGTCCATTATGGTCATATTGTTGAAAACGCACAGTGCCCGCCACAAAAATTGGCGGGTCCGCCTATGGCGGAGATTATAGATGAAGTGATCCTGACAGTTATGCGTGCTCCTAGGAGTTATACAAAAGAGGATGTGGTTGAAATAAATTGTCATAGCGGGATAGTACCGCTTAAAAAAATTTTAGATTTAGTTATGAGAAACGAAGCCAGACTTGCTGAGCCAGGTGAATTTACCAAAAGGGCATTTTTGAACGGCAGGATTGACATATTGCAGGCAGAATCAGTGCTGGATATAATCAGGGCAAAGACAGATTTAAGTTTAAAGGCTGCTGTAAATAATCTGGGAGGTCTATTCTCAAAAAAGATTGATAATATAAGAAATGAATTAGTCGGCATTTTGGCACATATAGAGGCGACTATAGATTTTTCAGAAGAAGATGACGTGGACACTTTAAGAAAAAAGGATATTTTCAAGAAGTTGGCTAAGATCAAGAAGGAGATAGAAAAGTTAATATCCACAGCAGATGAGGGAAAGGTCTTGCGTCAGGGCATAAAGGCAGTTATCTGTGGAAGCCCTAATGTCGGCAAGTCAAGTTTAATGAATGTCCTGTTAAATGAACCCAGGGCTATTGTTACACATATACCAGGGACTACAAGGGACACTATAGAGGAAGTTGTAAATATTAAAGGGATACCTGTGATTCTTGTGGATACAGCTGGTATATCTAGTACTAACCATCCTGCAGAAAAAGAAGGCGTGGAAAGAAGCCATTCTTCAATAAAAAGAGCAGATCTAGTTATTTTTTTATTAGATTATGGTAGGAAGATGAATAGGCATGATTTAAAGATTATACAAAATATTAAGGATAAGAATAACACAATTATAGTTATTAACAAAAATGATTTAAGGAAAAATATCGATATTGGTCTTGTCAGGAAGTTTTTTCCGAAAAGACCTATAGTATATGTATCTGCGCTCAATTTACAAGGCATTGACAAATTAGAGAATAAAATCAGGGACATGATATTTAAAGGCAGGGCTCCGTCCCCGGATTTCATAAGCATTTCTAATGATAGGCAGTTGGGAAAATTGCGTAGTTCGTTAGATGATATAAAGACTGCAGTAGATTCTCTTAGAGAGAGGGTTTCAATGGATTGTGTTAGTATATGTGTGCGTTCCTCCATTGAAAGTCTAGGAGAGATAATTGGCGATACTGTAACCGAAGAGGCTTTAGATAAGATATTTTCCGAGTTTTGTATAGGTAAATAAGTGAGGGCATAAGTTACGTCAATCAAAGATTGACGTAACTTATTTGCCCGAACTTATCCGCCTCAGGCGGATAAAGAAGCCGGGGGATTATATGGACAAAAACAAAATAAAAAAGGCTGTAAGGATGATCCTGGAGGCAGTTGGAGATGATCCTGATAGACAAGACCTTAAGAAAACACCTGAAAGGGTTGCTGATATGTACGAGGAGATATTCATCGGTATTTCAAAAGACCCTTCCAATGAATTTGAAGTACTTTTAGCTGAACAACACAATGAGATAGTGCTTTTGAAAGGGATACCTCTATATTCTATGTGTGAGCATCATCTTCTGCCATTTATAGGAAAGGCCCATGTGGCATATATCCCTAAGAACAACAGGGTTACTGGATTAAGCAAATTGGTCAGGGTAGTAGATATCTTTGCAAAGCGCTTACAGGTCCAGGAGAGGTTGACTACTGAAATAGCTGATATAGTAATGAAAAAGCTGAAACCAATGGGGGTTATGGTTATTATTGAGGCAGAGCACCTTTGTATGAGTATGCGAGGGGTTAAAAAACCTGGTGTTTTGACAGTTACAAGTGCTGTTAGAGGTGTTTTTAAAGAAAATCCTAAAACAAGGGCTGAAACCATGGCCTTGATAGGGAGGTAAATCGTATAAAATTGTAAAAAATCGTAAAAAAAAGTATTGACAAATAAACTTTAATCTGGTATATTGATATAAAATCGTATAAAAACGTATGAGGTGATGATATGAAAATGTACCAGATTTTTAGTTTTTTATCCTTCCTTAGTATCACTCTTTTATTAAATCCAATCGTATTTGCTGCAGAAGGCCTTAAATTTGCCGATATAGAGGTTATTCCATGGGGCGAGATAAAGGTCCAGTATGATGATAATGTATTCTTGGATTCGGCAGATGAAAAGGATGACATTATAGTTACTCTTAGCCCTGGTATTTCTCTTGAAAGGCCATTCAAGGATAATCTTCTCAAATTTGACTATCATGCAGAGATCAATAAGTTCACGGATCATTCTTCACAGGATGCGACCAATCATTATGTATCCGGAGAATTAGAAGTAAACTGGCAAGAGCTTACCTTTAATATATATGATGACTTCAGTCGTGTATTTGAAAGGCCTAGCACAGAGGATACATCCAGAGTAAAAAGAGACGATAATATAGCAGGGATTACTGTAATGTTGCAGAAACATAGACTTGGTATACAACTGGGTTATGAGAATTTGATTCGCAATTACAGGTCAGAGCCTGATTACGATGCATATGATAGAAAAGATAGTACTTATTCTTTAATGGTTACTCACCAGACCTTTCCAAAGACAAAGCTTCTTTGTGAATATGACTTTTCCCAGATCAGATATGAGGAATCTACACGTTCAGATTCTGATTATCATCAGTTTCTTGTAGGGGCAATGGGAGAATTGACCCCGAAGATAAATGCCACTATAAAGGCAGGCTATCAGTTCCGGGATTATGAACGTGAGAGCGAGCCGGATTTTGATGCTGGGGTATTATATGCAGATAGTATTTATACCATTTCGAGCAAAGATGCCCTGAAAATCTCGTTTTTGCGCTCAGCCAATGAGTCTACCTACGGTGTAAATAATTTTTATAAAATTGAAAACGTTTCCGCGGTATTTGATCATTTTTTCAGTAAGAAATTGCTCGGTTTCATTACTGGTATATATCAGATAAATTCGTATCCCCGGGAGACTACAGAAGGGACTGAGACTCAAAAGAGAAAGGACAGGTATGCGTCTTTAGGTGCAGGTTTCAGGTATTATATGAAGGAGTGGCTTACATTGACATTACAGGTCGAACATATTGGCAGAGATTCGAATTTCGAGTCCTTTGATTATAGCCAAAATTTAGTTACCCTCAGCGCAAAGGCAGTATTTTAAATTCAAGATGATTACACAAATTGGAAAACATTTACTCATCGTAATATCAATATTTTTCATCTCAATTTTAAATCCCAGCGTTATTTACTCTGAAGAGTATAAAGTTGAATCGGGGGATGTGCTCCTAATAACTGTCTATGAACAGCCAGACCTTACTACAAAGGTAAGAGTGAGTTCAAAAGGTGAGATTTCATTTCCTCTTCTAGATATTGTTGATGTCAAGGGGCTTCCGGTGAATGAGATTGAAAAAAAATTAGCAATGTTATTGGAAAAAGATTATCTGGTTAATCCCCAGGTCAATGTTTTCATAGAGAAATATCATGCGAAGAAGGTATTTGTCATGGGTTTTGTCAATAAACCAGGGGAATACGACCTTTTTAAAGATAGACCAACTACGGTATTAGAGGCAATTACCATGGCAGGCGGTTTTAAAGAGGGAGCGGCCTTGAATAATACCAAGATTATACGGGTGGAAGATGATAAGCAGGTAACTATTCCTATAAAGGTTACTGATATAACAAAGAAGGGCAACAAGGATAAAGACGTGCGTATAAAAGCAGACGATATTATTGTTGTGCCTGAAAGCTTTTTCTAGACGTAAACAATGGATAAAAATATACACATAAAAGACTATATATCTATATTGCGGAACAGGAAATGGATTATTATAAGTTTCTTTTTGATAACTGTTACAGCCGTGACTATAGCGACCTTTTTGCAGAAGAAGGTTTATAGGGCTACTGCCACAGTTATTGTAGAAGTAGAGTCTCCTGATGTCTTGTCCGTGAAGGATGTAGTGAAACTCGGAGAAACGAATTATTTCGCATACAGGGATTATCTGGAGACACAGCAAGAGATAATCAGGTCTAGGCGCACTGCGCAAAATGTCATAAAGAATTTAAATCTGGCAGGCCTTCCTTCCTTCGCAGAGTCAGAAGACCCTATTGAGACCATCCTTAAAAAATTGCAGGTCGAGCTCGTAAGAGATACGAGAATCTTAAAAATCCACATTGATGATAACGATCCTGAACTGGCCAGCCTTATAGCAAATGAGTTTGCCAGGATTTATGTGGATTCTAATCTGGCTTTAAAAATAGAGATGTCCAGCGAGGCCCAGGCCTGGTTGAAAGATGAGGTGGAAAAACAGTCTGAAAAGGTGGAGTTATCAGAGTTTAAACTTCAGGCATATAAAGAGGACAACGATATTGTTTCTATAGAAAATCAACAAAAAATCATCAATGAATCGTTGATTATGGCGAATACTAATTTTTTGGATGCGCAAAGAAGAAAGATACGGTCTGAAAGTGCCTATAGTGGTCTGGTTGACAAAGAAGGGGGATTTATACTGGAGAGTCTGCCGGTAATTCTAACAGAGAATAAGACACTCCAGTTGATGAAAGACGATTATTTAAAACAACATTCTCTCCTGGTCGAATACAAGGAGGTATATAAGCATAAGCACCCCAAAATGACAAGACTATTAGAGAATATAAATTATCTTGAAGCGGGCATCAAAAAAGAGGTTGAAAATGAATATAATGTAGCTATTAAAGAGGAAGATAAGTTTAGAGCGGTTTTGGATAATCATAAAAAGGAGGCACTTGAATTCGAGCGGAAGATAATAAACTACAATACATTAAATAGGGAAGTCGAGACTAATGAAAGAATCCTAGATATGGTTTTGAACAGGTTGAAAGAAACATCTATTTCGACCCAGATGTTATCGAATAACGTGCGTATACAGGATGTGGCGGGAGTGCCGAAGAAATCTTTAAAACCCAAAAAGAAACTTAATATAGCTTTATCCGTCATAATGGGATTAGTAGGAGGCATAGGTATAGCGTTCTTCAGGGAATATATGGATATCACATTGAAGGATCCTGAAGAGATAGGGGTTTTACTCGATACACCTATATTGGGAGCCATACCCAGTATAAGGTCTAACGGAAAAAAGACAAATGATAGGTTTTATGTCGATCGTATTGTCGAAAAAGATTCTAATTTTTTGGTTTCCGAGGCCTACCGGACGATAAGGACGAATTTATTATTCTCTCTAGGCAATAACCATTCGGCAAAGAGTATAGTCGTTACAAGTTCTGTGCCCCGCGAAGGTAAGACGTTTATCGCGACAAACCTGGCAATAATGATAGCTAATAGCGGTGAGAAAGTCCTTTTGGTAGACGCTGATATGAGAAAATCAAGGGTGCATACAATATTTAATGACGGAAATGAGACAGGCCTTTCTCAGTTTCTCCTTGGAGAAAGTGATTTTGGAACTATCGTTAAGCCTTCGGAAATAAATAATTTATATATAGTGACATCCGGAAAAACTACTCATAAATCAGCAGAACTGATTTCATCAAACAATATGGCGCTTTTTTTAGAAAAGGCATCCAGCCAATTTTCAAAGATAATATTTGATACCCCGCCTATTTCAATCGTCACAGACGCACAATTGCTTTCGAATACCTGTACAGGGGTTTTATTAGTGGTCGGAGAATCCAGAGTAACAAAAGCACTTTTAAATAACTCGAAAGAATTACTGAAAAAGGTAGATGCGAAGACAATTGGAGTTGTGGTAAATAATGTTTCTCTTACCAAGAGTAGTTGTACCTATCCACAGCATTATTACAGTACTTATTATAAGCCCGCATAAAACAGTCCAGTAAAGTGTTTCCTTCAGTGGGAGGGATAGGGGAATAATTACCATGGGGTAGTTAAAAAAGCTTAAATTTATCCAAAATTGAACATGAAAAATACGTCTAACGAAGAAATTTATTTTACACCGAAACAGGCAGCAGCGTATTTTAATCTGAGCCTTTCAACTGTAAAGAACTATATTTACGCTGGTAAATTAAAGACACTGAAAACACCGGGTGGCCATCACAGAATTCCTAAGGCAGAGCTTTTAATTACATTGAGCGACAAAATTAAGTCAAAGGAGGAACTGCATAACCTTTCTCTAAAAGATGATTTGTGCGCTAGTATGCTGACTATATTTAAGGCGCTTGGTTCTTTAGGGAATTCTTTGATAATACATGCGCAGGAAGTAGCAGAGCTTTCTTCTAATATTGCAAGGGCTATGGGCATGGATGAGGTAGATATAAAACGTATAGAGATAGCAGCGCAACTTCATGATATAGGACAGATAGGTGTTGATAAAAGCATACTTTTAAAACCAGATAGGCTTACATTTCAAGAATATGAATTGATAAAAAATCATCCCAGGATAGGGAAAGAAGTTATAAGTTCAATGAAGGCCTTGAAGGATACTGCAGAAATTATCGCACAGCATCACGAGAGGGTGGATGGTAAAGGCTATCCTGTAGGCCTCAGGGGAGATGAGATACAAATAGGCGCGCGCATTATCTCAATAGCAGAGGCATACAATTCTATGGTTTCGACGTATTCTTATAAAAGGCCTGTTTCTAAGGATATGGCTATCGATGAGCTTATAAGGCATAAAGGCACTCAATTTGATGGCGAGATTATAAAATTAGCCCTGGAGTTAGTTGGATAAATATGTGCGGGAAAATCATATGATCCAGTTTTTGCTTATTTTGATAATTATATTCGCTCCTATAGCAAGAGGCGCGGTCAGGATATGGGCCTTTGGCCCTATACAGATATTGACACTATCGATGGCCTTTCTATGTCTGGTTAAGATTTTTTCCAGGAAGGAAATAATCCTCAGAAGGACTGCTTTGGATATGCCGTTATTATTTTTTCTTTGCATTTTTATTGTAACATCATTTAATTCCGATTATATGTATGCTACCCTTACAGAATTTGTAAGACTTTTCAGTTTAGTGGCGATTTTCTATATCGTTGTAAATTTCATAAGGTCTCGCCAAGAGATAAAGACCTTACTGAATGTAGTTTTAACAAGTGCAACAGCTATTGCCTTGTTTGGGATATTGCAGTATTTGGGTGTACTAGATAGGCCTTGGTGGAGCAGCCCCGAGTTTCTTTCTGCTACATATGTGAACCATAATCATTTTGCGGGATTGATGGAACTTGCTATACCGGTATCTATAGGAATGATCTTGTCAGAAAAAGAGCTCGGCAAAAAATCCTTGTATGTGTATTCTTTTTTAATCCTATGTATAGCGCTTTTACTTTCTATGTCCAGAGGCGGATGGTTTTCTTTAACACTCGCAATGGCCTTTATGTCCATAGCCATATTTAGAAAAGGTAAGGCTAAATTCGCACTTTTTATAATTATATTGCTTCTGGTAGCCATAGGTCTTTTTATATTTAACACAGGTTACGTTAATCTGCTATTCGATAGGATATCGAGTTACAAAGAATTAGACTTTTCAGGGAGGCTCGATATCTGGAAGGGGACTATAGGCTTGATAAAGGATAACTGGCTTTTTGGTACTGGCCCAGGGACCTTTATTTATAATTTTCCGAGATATAGGCTTGCAGTCTTGAATAGATTTATAAACTATGCCCATAGCGATTATCTGCAGGTATTTTCTGAAATGGGTATTTTTGGCCTGGCCTCCATGGTTATTATTATAGGACTTATAGTTAGGAAAGGTCTTAATACATATAAAATAGCTAGGACCCCTTTTAAGATCTGGCTTTCACTTTCTTTATCCATAGCTATTTTAAGCATGGCTATGCACTCCATAGGGGATTTCAATTTTTATATACCAGCCAATGCGATTTTATTCACAATATTTTCCGGCATTATATTCAATATATCATCTAGAAGAGAAAAAGAAAAAGCACCTTTTATTGTAAAGCCTAATCTCATTTTAAAAGGCCTTGTATTACTGGGCGTACTCACACCTATTATTTTCATAACCAGTTCTCTTATAGCAGAGATCTATCTTGGAAAGGCTGAAGAGGCGCTCTCCAACAATAACCTGGAAAGGGCAGAAGAAAGGCTGGTTTCTGCAACTAGGCTCTGCCCATTAAATCACGCATATCCTTATAGACTTGCAGAGGTTTATTATAAGAATGGTGATATGACTGGATCAGAAAAGAGTTATAAACAGGCAATGCGTTTAAACCCTATGGACAGCTGGTCATGGATAGGACTGGCTAATACTTATAGTGAGCTTTTCAATAGATCCCTCCCTCTGGATCAGGAGATTTTTGAGTCAGCATATTCGGCTTACAAAAAGGCGCTGGCCTTAGATCCCATGAACTCGTATTACTTGAAGAAATTCGCAGGATTTTTGTTGAGCGCAGGAGATACGCATCTGGCAAGCCAGATGTATAAAAAGGCGTCGTATGTGATGTCTAGCTGTGGGGTGCCTTTAGCGTTGATGAAGGGTTTTAATAACGGTAATTCTTATATGGAATCAGGAGATCTTGCCTTTTCTTCTCAGGATTATAATAAGGCGCTGTTGTTTTATGAGTTGGCAGAAGAGTTTATTGGGGTTAAAAAAGAGGCTCAATTAGGCCAGTTAAAATGTTACATAAAGACATCTTTTTTGCCGCAGGCCTTTAATAAATTCCAAGAAATAGAACCTTCTAAAAAAAGTGACTCTATATTATTTGCATCTTTAGCTGATTATTATATAGAAAAAGGATTTATTGAAACAGCAAAAAGATTTGCAGAAAAATCTATTGTCTCGGATCCTGACAATCCAGAAGGATATCAGGTGAGCTATAAACTGCTTAGAGAGTCTGGCAGAAGAGGTTTATCTTCGGATAAGATATCTAGCATATTGGCTTTTAACCAGTTACCAATGTCACTGGATTTGGATTCCGAGACGTTTGAATTGGAATTTGAAGTTGAAAAAGGATTAGATAGAGAAGGGAAGTTAAGTTTGGACATGATTTTGCCAGCAGGTATATATGAATTCAATGTCAAGGCAAGAGGTAAAAAGGCATTAGATACATGGCCTCATATGGAAATAATGTTTAATGGTAAAAGATCCATGGATGCTTATGTGAATAGTATATCCTGGGATTTTTATCCAGGGATCATAGTTGTGGATTATCCCGTGAATAAGTTTGAGATCATGTTTGACAATGACTATTACGATATAGAAGCCGGCGAGGACAGGAACCTCTATATTGGCACTATTAAATTAAGGCTGCTATGAGAGTTAATACTTTATATTTAAATTTGGGATTAGTGACTGTGTTTGGCATTGCACTTTCAATAGCTATTTTGATTACACCGTTGAATTTTTTAGTGCTTCAGATAATGTTTCTGGCGGCCCTTTTTTTCTTTTATCTTTTATTTAAGGATATAACAACTTTTATTATGATATGGTTTTTATCTTTGCTTTTTATTATGTTTACCAAATTTCCATTGGGTATAGATGTACCTAATTTATCTCCTGATAGGATGTTGTGGTTTTTATTGATTGTCTGTTATGTGTTCCATGCATTAACCGGACGTATTTCTCTGTCAAATAGAACTATCGAGATATTTATGCTTATATTATGTACTCTCGCTATTTTTTCTATTATCAGGATGAAAGGAGTTTCACTCTCCAGGGATATCCTTGATACCTATTCCAAATTATTTAATGCCTACGTGGTTCCCTTTTCTATTTTTTTCATAGCGAAGGATTTTATTAACGAAGAATATAAC
>JAHJHC010000057.1 GCA_018824145.1 Candidatus Omnitrophota bacterium
ATAAGCCCGGATATAAGTAAAGCGGAAAGAGAAAAATTGTCAAGCCAAAATAGAAATGTCCTATAGTTACCAAAGTAGAAATGTCCTATTTTCATGATGTAATTAGTAGTAGTTCTTTTTCTTTTTGGGCGACTTTTTCTTTTTGTTTATACTGTGAATATTGTGGATTGATCTTAAACTGCCTCCAAGGGTGATCTTCTGGAGGCACATATAGCTTCTTGAGTTTAAATTCATAGGTCTTTTTCGATTCCTTATTCTTTGGGCGCGCCGTTATCTCCTTAAACTTGAGGGCATTGTCTTTATGGGTGATAAGCATTGAACCATCAATCCTCTCTTCGACCATAACTTTATCAGTCTTTACATTATCCTCAATCTGATAAAGCTTAGAGTTATGGGCGACCGTAAAATCATTCCTTAGGGCTCTCTTGGTCCTGACACACAGAATCCTGTCGAGAGGTCTATACCTTTGGGTACAGATCGATGGAGATCGTCGCCATAAAGGGCTTTTACGCAGAATCTTTTGGCGTAACTCGGTAAAAATCGCTCCAATACCTTATTTGCTTCATCTATGGTCTTGGCTTCTTCGAGCCTGAGCTCTTTTATAAGGCGATCCTGGAAGGTCTCAAAGAGCCTCTCTACCCTGCCTTTGGCCTGGGGCGAATTGGCATGTATTACTTCAACGCCGAGTTCTTTAAGAGCCCGTTCAAACTGGCTCAACGGGGCTATGTTATTAAGCTCATCCTCTATCGAGGGTTTCCCCGTCGACTTATACGTCGTGTGCTTATCCAGATATACGCTCAAAGGAATACCGCGTTTCTTGATATAGCGCTTAAAACTATCCATGGCTGGGATAGTGCCTTCATATTCATAGAATCTACCAAAGGGTTTGCCGGTAGCATCGTTTATGTAGCCCATAAAGACGCAGTACGGACATCTCCCTTCAAGCCAGTTATGTTCGGAGCCGTCCATTTGAACCATCTGGCCATAGCGGTTCTTTCGTTGGCGCCACTGGCGATGGGGCCTCTTCTTGAGATTCTTATACGGAATATTCCCTTTTATGAGCCACAAACGCAGCGTTTCATCGTTTACTCTTATCTTATCTCTTTCAAAGAGCTTCTCACTTGCAAGCGTCGGACCAAAGTCTGGGTACTTATCTTTAAACAGTGCCAAAACCTTGTTCTTTATTTTATCCAGCGTGGTTCTATTAGAAAGCCTGCCCCTTGATTGATGGATTATGCCCTTATCACCTTCTTCCCGTATCCTTTTTACCTTCCTTCGTATCTGACGCTCGCTTAAATCCATAGTCTCACTAGCTTCTTTTTGTGTGATAACCTTATCGATCGCTTTACGAATTACGTGTAAAACCTTTAACTCCTTCTGCGTAGCCATGATAATGTCCTCTCCAGCCATAATGACCTCCTTGTAAAGAGTGCATTATAGCATCTTTAAAAGCGGACATTTCTACTTTGGTATAATAGGACATTATCATTTTGGGATGACATAACCAAATTTTTAAGTTGACTTTATAACTAAATGATTTTAAAATATTTATATAAGGTTTTAGTTTTGAATTTTGAATATTGTATTGATGGAGAGGTGATAAATATGGCAGATACCAAACTCAACGAAGTCCAGACACGATTTATACAGGCTGAAAAATTGGAAGCAATTAGCATGATAGCTACTGGCGTGGCTCATGAGGTAAAGAATCCTTTGGGAGTTATATTACAGGGTGTCGATTATTTAGAGGGTAAGATTCCTAAAGGGCAGAAAGATATTTCCGAAGTGTTTAGTATGATAAAGAATAATATCCAGAGGATCGACGGTATCGTGTGTTCATTACGTGATTTTTCCAAGACAGAATTAAAGATCATTCCCCAGGATATAAATTCTATATTGGAATCTTCTTTCACCTATTTAAGAGAGCATAGTATCGGATTGGAAAATATAGAAGTAATTGTGGAGTTAGAAAGTTCTTTGCCCAAGGTTTTAGTCGATAAAGAAGGAATAGGCCAGGTGTTTAGGAGTTTATTATTAAATGCCGTTCAATCCATGCCTAAGGGCGGTAACCTCTTTATTCGCAGTTATCTGAGGCACCTGGACAAGATAGGATTTAGAGTAGGGAGAAGAAAGCTGCACGGAGATTATTTTGAGCTAGGAGAGAAGGCTGTGGTTGCCGAAATAGAAGACACAGGTAGTGGTATTTCAGAAGCAAATCTAAGAAGGATATTTGACCCGTTTTTTACCACCAAAGGACCAAGAGATGGAATCGGCTTGGGCTTATCAATGGCAAGAAATATAATTGACCTACATAGAGGATTTATTGAAATAAAAAGCAGAGAAGACAAAGGCACCAGAATCTCCATCATCTTGAAGATAGAGGGTGGACAACCATAATTTAAGAGGTTATGTCCGATGGATTTTATAATAACAGTATATGTAATAACAATATTCAGTAGTATAGTGATTGCGTTCTTATTAGTGCGTTTATCCCGGTCAACGGGCCAACCAAAGACAGGGGCTAAAAGGCCGATGAAAGAAGAGAGATTCACGCCTTCAGATACTTTTGCATCCGGATCTTTGAAAGAGACCATATTTGAAGAGATAAAAAAAGAGGTGTTTCCCAAAGAACGCTGTGAAGAGATTAGTGAAGACCTGTCAGAGATTTTTACTAGAGAATTTAAAAAACATATAGACTTAACTAAACAGGAGTTTGACAAAAAACATAAATCACTTATAGAAGATGTGGAAGTTTCCTGGAAAAAATATAAGAAAGTACTTACTGACCAAAAAGAGACAGAGGCGGTTGTGCGGGGAGTTGCCGAAGGTTTAGTCGTGTTGGATTCCGGAGGCAAGGTGATTATGATGAATTCTGCTGCGGAAGGCCTCCTTGGTATTTCAAAAAAAGATATTATCGGAAAACCTATATTAGAAAGTCTAAAGACAGAGCTTTTGATCTCTTTAGTCAAAAGTTCTTCTGACAAAGGAGCTAAAGAAATAGAAATAGTAAGTCAAAATGACGAGACCAAAAGGGTCCTCAGATCGAGCAATGCAGTCCTGGAAGATGAAAATGGTAAGACAGTGGGGATTATTTCTATTTTGAACGAAATAACTAAGCAGAAAAAGTTAGACCAGATGAAATCAAACTTTGTAGGCACTGTTACTCATGAATTACGCACGCCTCTTATAGCTACTCAAAAGGCGATATCTATGCTTATCGATAAAGAGACAGAAAAAGAAGTCACCCTGGAAATGCAAAAGCAATTTCTTTCCATAGCCGACCGTAATTTAAAAAGGTTGGGTGTTTTGATTGATGACCTCCTTGATCTTTCCAAACTTGAAGCGGGGAAGATGACACTTAAGCGCGAACCGGCTGCTATCGAAGAAATTGTCGACGAATCTATTGGAAATTTAGACGCATGGG
>JAHJHC010000005.1 GCA_018824145.1 Candidatus Omnitrophota bacterium
CCAAATTCTAATCGACAGTCAAGTTATTGTTTGTATATTACTGCGTGCAACTCTGATAAATTATTCGACGATATTAAAGAATTTGGAACGGGGCGGGCATGGTGTCTTTTTGCCAGACAGTGCTAGCCCTCTGGCAAAAAGACGAGCGAGCATAAAAACAGAGTAAAATTGCCACGCTGGGGCAATTTTACGTCCCCGAAACTGCTAGCCTGACAGAGGTAGAGTATTTTAGTACAAATAGTAGTAGATTTCTCTTGAATAAACATTTTCTTAGTGATATATTTGTATACAAGATGCGAGGTGTATTATATATATTTATTATTATAGTATCTATATTGTTCCTAGAAGTTCCGCTATCCTTTGCAAATGACCCTGCTGGTAATAATGATCTTATAGTTGCTAAAAAGTCATTTCAAGACGGATTCTATGAATTAGCAGTTAAATCCTTCGAGAAGTTTATATCTGAAAATCCTCAGCACCCGGACATATTGGAGGCTAGACTTTTCTTGGGTCAGTCAATGGTGCACCTGGGTAGATTTAATGATGCTGTGCGGGAACTGGATGCATTAATAGACTCTGAAGAGGCGGATTCTTTAAAGGCAGATGCTATATATTGGAAGGCTGAGATATACTTCAAGACGCGGGATTTTGAAAAAGCGAAAGAGTTGTATAGCAGGGTGTCGACAGATTTTCCCTCTTCCAGATATGCACCGTATGCCGAGCATTCCATAGCATGGTCTTTATATGAAGAGAAGAAATATAAAGAGGCACTAGAGAAATTCTCGTTATTTTTATCTAACTATCCCTCGAGTGAGTTTAAAGATGGGGTTGAGTTAAAGATAGGGGAGATTTTTTACAGGCTTAAACAATACGAGGAGTCGAAGAAAAAGCTGCAAGAATTCATTTCTAAACAGACTGATCCAGAGAAGCTCAGAAATGCATATTTTTATATCGCAGAGGATTTTTATTGCCTTGGTGATTATGAAAAGGCGATCTCCTTTTACGAAAATTCTTTGGCACAGAGTCCTAATCTGGACGGTGACGTATATGCGTTATATGGAAAGGCCTGGAGTTACATTAAAATGCACAAATACGAAGATGCTATCAAGGAATTCGGGAGATTGAAAAAAATCAAAAAGGAAAATCCTATAATGGACTCGATATTGCTTGGGGAAGCTGAGGCGTATAGTAAAAGGGAGGAATTCGATAAATCTTTAGAAAATTATAACGGGATCATAGATGGGTTTCCGAAAAGCAAATGGCTGGCCAAGGCTTATTTAGGAAAGGGAGAGGCGCTATACAAGTTAGAGAAATTTGAGGATTCATTGAATACATTTAAAGAAGCAGTAAAGATTTTCCCTTCAAATGATTATACGAATGATATGCGCTATAATTTGGGTTGGGTATATTTTAAACTGGGAAGATTCACGGAGTCTATAGATGAGTTCAGTAAGGTAATAAAAGAGTCTGATAGTGATTTTTATCGTATATCGTCATATTGCAGGCTGGGCGATGCCTATGTCCAGAGCGGAGAATTTAAAAGGGCCCTGGATGTATATGATATGGTTTTAAAGGAGGCAACTGTAAATCCTGATGCCGTGTTCGGATACGTTGATTATGCCCAATATCAAATAGGCCGCCTCCTTTTGAAACTCGAAAGGTATGAAGGGGCAATACTTTCGTTTCAGAGTCTATTGAAGAATTATCCTGATACAAAAAATACAGAAGATGCCAGATTCGCTCTGGCAATCTCACATTTTAAAAAGGAGGATTATGAATCGTCTATCCGTGAATTAAATAGTTTCCTGGAAGAATATAAAAGCAGTAAATACCGGCTTGAGGCAAAATTTCAGTTGGCAAGTTCATATTTTAATATGGCGGATTACAAACAGGCCTTGCGGATATATAAGGATATATTGTCAGCACATTCCGATACGGACTTTTCACGGAGGGCGTTCTACGAGATAGGATGGTGTTATTATAAATCAGGAGATGATAAAAAGGCGTTGGGTCAGTTTGAGAGTTTTATTGCAAAATATCCTGAAGATGATTTAGCTCAAGACGCGCGGTTTTGGATCGGAGAGTATTATGCTGATAAAAGAGATTTTAAAAGGGCGGAGGGATATTTTCGTCAGATACAAAAAATATATCCCAAAGGAAGTTTAGCGGATGATGCGATCTATAGGATAGCACTTGTTTTTTACGAAAAAGGAGATATGAATAAGAGCATCAGGATATTGGGTAAGTTGAAAGAGGATTATCCTGAAAGCCCGCTTATCCCGACAGCAGAGCTTAAAACAGTAGAGATACTTATGCAGAAAGGGGATTTTGAAAAGGCAAAACAGATCCTGACTGGATTCATGGCGGATTTTGAAGGGACTGGTTATGTGAAGGTGGCTTCAAAATACTTTGGCGATATTTTAAAGATAGAGGAAGAGTTTGAAGGTGCGATCGAGTATTACAAGGAGGCACTGGACAGTAAGCGCGGGGATTTTAATGCAAATATTCAATATATGATAGGAAAACTCTATGAGGAACTCGAAGATTTTGATAATGCAATTGCAGAGTATATGAAGGTCAGCTATATATATCCTGATTCTACCCGTATAGTAGTAGATGCGCAACTTGCTTGTGTCAAATTGTTTGAGAAAGAAAATCAATGGCATGAGGCAGAGAAGCTTTACGAGAAAGTATATATGATGGATGTGGAAGAATCTTCATATGCTAGAGAGAGGTTGAATTGGATAAGAAGGAATAAATAATAAGAAGGAGGGAAGAGCATGCTCGAATTTATTCAAAAAGGTGGACCTGTAATGTATCCGATTTTACTCTGTTCTGTGTTGGCGTTTGCCATAATCATTGATAGACTTTATCATCTTTATAGGGCGAAGATAGATACTAATGATTTTATGAATAATATAGAGATAACAATAAAGCGCAACAGAATCGCAGAGGCAATAAAGATATGCGATAAAACACCGGGCCCTATCTCTCATATAATTAAGTCAGGGATCCTTAAACACGACAGGTCTCGACAAGAAATCAGGGAATCAATTGAAGACGCCGGGCATCAAGAGGTCCCTAGACTCGAGAAACATTTGAGCCTTTTAGCAACAATCGCTCACATATCGCCATTATTAGGTCTATTGGGTACTGTGACGGGTATGGTCAGGGCCTTTCAGATAATACAAGAAAAGTCTGTTTCTTTTAATCCTGTAAGTCCCGGGGATCTAGCCGGAGGGATATGGGAGGCCCTTTTGACCACAGTGGCAGGGCTGATAGTAGCAATACCTACAGTTGTCGCATATAACTATCTGGTAAACAGGGTCGGTGAGTTTGTCCTTGAGATGGAGAGGAGTGCGACAGAGGTTATAAATATTCTGTCACAGAGGGTGTAAATTATGAGATTCAAACGCCGGGTTCATGTTGAGAAAGGGCACCTTGATATAGCACCTCTTATAGACTGTATTTTCCTGCTCTTGATATTCTTTCTTTTGACCTCGAATTTTATATTTCAGCCAGGGATAAAGATAAATCTTCCAAAGGCCGTCACGAGCGAGGTTGTGCAGGAGAATACGCTTGTAATTACAGTAACATCCGACAATCGATTCTATTTAAACGAAGCCCCCATAACTTTTGTAGAGTTGAAAAGTAAACTAAAGGGCATGTCCAGTAATCAAAAACCTATTTTGATAAAGGCCGATAGAGACGTGGCGTTGGGTAAGGTAGTTAACATATGGGATTTTTGTAGAGATATCGGTGTTACGCAGATAAATATAGCGACGAATCAAGAAGTCCGTTAGCCCGTTACAACGGACTCAACAGATATAATGCATTTATTCAAAGATTATAACTTAAATATTGCCTTATTAATCTCTGCTTCCTGGCACCTTCTTTGTATGTTTTCAATCACGCCTATATTTATTTCAGGCAACATAAATAAAAATCACACAGCGGTTTCTTTTCTGGGGTCGATATTGGAAAAGGTAGTTGCTGTCCCTGAAAAGCAATATAGTTTAGATAAGGCCCCTCTAATACAGAAGATGGAGACGCTTAGAGATATAGTTTCAGTAGGATCTAGCTTAACGCCACTTGAGGCTGTTGCGAAAATTACAGGGAGCCAGGAGGCGGGTAAAGAAGATTTTATGCTTTCCAAAGGACAAGAAAAGCCTTTCCCTTTAAAGATGTATTATGCAGATAAGAAAAGATCACGGATCGATTTCAAAGAAGCTGTGGTAACCGGAGAAGCTAGGCATAGAGGCCTTTTATATAGGCCAGCTATATCAGAAGGAGTAGTCCTCCCTTTTTATTTCGGTTTTGATTATAGTGTCAGTGTGAGGTTTAAGATATCAAGGCATGGCATTGTCGAAAGGCCGGAGTGTATTGTTTCCAGCGGTTCTTCGGAGATAGACGAGATAGCTATAAGAAATATAAGAGAGTGGCAATTCGTTCCGCATGGTGATGGTTTGGTAGGAGAACAGGAAGGTGTAGTGCGCATTGAGCTTCAGTAAGGATATATGATAAAGATAGAATTTTCACTGGCAATTGCAGTATATCTTGGTTTGACAGTAGGTTTGATCTTGTTGGTATGGATATATTTTGAGAAAAGAAAGACATTGGAGTCTTTTTATTCAGAGAATAGATTTTTTTGGCAGTGCAGTATCTGTACATATGTATATATAGATAGTATGCACAATTTGATTTCTCAGTGCCCAAGATGTGGAAGCTACAATAAGAAGGAAGGGTAACTATAATAAAAGGAGGGAGGTGCTTATGTCTGAAAAAATAGGATCTGAAGAGATATTGCCGATAGGGCCGCCTTTGAAGGTATTGGAATATAAGACGATCAGTAAAGGTTTTGGCTGGTGGTCAGCCGTAGTTCTGGTCGAGTCTTGGGGAATAAAGAGATTGTGCCTTTATTTATGGCAAAAGGCAGATAAGGGGTGGAAAAGAAAACAGAAATATACTATACACAGCCAGGAACGTTGGCATTTAATATCGGAATCAGTAGAGGGATTGATAGGAGAATTACAGTAACTTATCATTCCCGATTTTTTGACTATGAACATATCTAATAAAAAAGGTATAGCCTTATTTATAGCCCTCTCTCTTTTATTGCTAATATCTATAGGAATAATTGTATTTCTTGTTACCTCATATAATTATGCTAATATTAACGAAAGTAACATTAGAAGATTAAGGGCTATGACTCTGGCAGAGGCCGGGATTAACTATGCTTATTGGAAAATCAGAATTGACGAAGATGATGGGGGCGTAAGCCCGATAGTTTATCCGTGTACTTTAACCCCGCCTATTTCTGTCACCACAGGGTGGACTATACAAGTATATATAACAGAGGATGCAGAAGGACACAAGGAAATAAGATCTACAGTAACCTACCCTAAAACCACAGTCTTTTAAATTCGGGACACATCCCAATTTTAGAAAACTTAAAAACTTAAAAAAATTGGGATGTGTCCCGAATTTAAAATTTCCTCTCTACCCTACCTTGACAAAGTAAATTCCTTATGGTATATTTTATTCTACATCGCTTTGAGTAAGTGTATTAGGTTCTATAGCCTTCATTTGAGGGGGGTGTTATTGATGTCTAGACTTATGGATACTGATGAGCTGGCCAGATATCTGAAACTTGAGAAGCAGACCATTTACAATTGGCTTAATCAGAAGAAGATTTCGGGTATAAAAGTAGGGCATGTCTGGAGGTTCGATAAAAAGGCAATTGATAAATGGTTGGATTCTCATATGATAGAAGCTAAGGTAAAAACAAAATAGAAGTACTAAATAATTGTGATGAAAAAAATAAATATCCTTTCTTTATTTGGCGGAAAGAAGGTCGTAGGCTTATATGTTAGCCGGGAGACCGTTGACCTTGTTGTCCTTAAAGGGACATTAAAGGGACCAAAACTGATTAAATTCGGCCAGACTTATATATATCCTAATAGAGACTCCAAAGAAGAGATAATCCTTGAGTCAGTAGGTAAGACATCAGTTTCCGGAGAGATGCCTAAGAAGAAGGTTGAACCTAAGACTAAGGATGATTATATTGTTGAGGCCATACGCAGGGTTTTCAAAGAGAATGATGTGAAGCCGGATAATGTGGTTTGTGCTGTAGCTAGTGACGATGTCATGGTGCGCTATTTTCAAATGCCCAAGATACCAAAGGAAACATTGTGGAATTCAGCTATAGATTTTGAGGCGAAAAGGTATATACCTTTTCGCATGGAAGATGTTGCTTCGGATTTTCAGGTGACCCCAAGCAATGATTCATCCGGCAGCATGGACGTTGTATTTGTTGCGGTCAAGCAGAATGTGGTAGAGGGACTCGTTAATCTCCTTGAAAAGGCTGGTGTGAGAACGCGGGTCTTAGAACCAGCGCCATTTAGTCTTATTAGGGCATTTAATGCGGCTGAGCAGATAAACAATAAGATTAACACTGTAATTGTCAATATAGAGGCAGGTATTGCCAACATAAATATATTGAGAAAAGGAGTGCCGTATATCATTAGAGACATACCATTGGATAGTGAAATATCTAAAGAAGGAAAGGTCATTGAGCCTATCTTTGAGAAACTACTTAGTGAAATAAAACTTTCATTTGATTTTTATGAAAAGCAATTTTCCACAGAGGTCATAGAGAAAATAATCATTTACAGCCATAGGCCACTTGAAAACTGGGGTGAGTTAGTAGGTAAAGAGTTGCAGATACCGGTAGAGGTGGGGGATCCTTTGAGGGGTATTAGGATCAAGAAAGGGGTGGTACCTCCAGGGTTGGCTATATCTTTTGGCCTTGCTCTTAGAGGCATATCAGGGCCATGTATAGATGTTAATTTATATAAAGAGAAATTGCTTGCCTACAAACAGAAAGAATTGTTTTTTAAGATGTTATTCTTGCAGGCATCGGCTGCAGTTTTATTGTTGGTGATATTGAAGTTGTTGTGCATGAGGGCGATAACGCCTCTTGCAAATGAGTTGAAACATACTTTATCTACAAGGCCAAAGGTACAAATTAGTATAAAAGAAGATGATGTGAACGAATTGGAGAAGATAAGTAATAAGATAAAGGAAAAAAAGATCCTATTGGAAGGTATCATATCAAGCAGGACCTATATTACCACCAGATTGATGGACCTTGCGAAATTAGTGCCTCAGGATATTTGGCTGACTGAGGTCAGTTTTGAGGAGAAGGTGGATAAAAAAAATGTTTCGAAGATATCCAGGCAACTTAGCATAATGGGGTATTGTGTTGTAAGTGCAAATATGAGCGAGACAGATATCGTTAATAAGTTTTTGACGGATCTGAAACAGGGCAGAGATATAAAAAAAGGCATGAGCAAAATGGGTATTGCATCGCTTGAGACAAAAAAAATGCAAGGGCGAAAGGTAGCCAACTTTGGTATCTTGTTTACCGGCCCGTAAAGACTATTTGTCATGATGGAAAAGACCAAAAATAAAAAACCTAGCAGCATACTGATATTGAGTATAGGAATAGTTGCGGTTACTTTTATTGTAGGGACGATATTTATTTATATCCCGTTTATAAATAAAGATAAATCTTTAAGAAATCAAATACTCTATGAGAGAGATAGGAATCTCCTTCTCGGAAATATAAGGGCACTCGGAAAACATTTGGAGGTTTACAAAAAAAGGATTCCGGAAAGTCGGGGCATATCCTCTTTTTTGAGTGAAGTCTCTGATATAGCGACAAGGGAGCAGATCGACATAGCTTCTATTAAACCCGATGTCCCTGAGGAAAATAATTTATACACGAAATTATCTGTAATTTTAGATACAGTTTCCTCTTATGACCAACTTGGCAAGTTTTTGTCAAGGATTGAAGCTTCGAAAGACTTCATGAGAATAGAAAGCATCAATATAAAAAGGTTGGATTCTGATGGGGAGTCAGATGAGCACAGAGAGAAATTCAGGCCTTTTGATGTTAAAAGTCATATTGTAATAAGTACGGTTGTCTTAAAGGAATAGATAGGTGGATAGGTTGTGGCTGAGACTACTTTAAAAAAACAGCAGATGGAAGTTATAGCAATATCTGTTCTTGTTGCGGCGGCGCTTTTTATAGGTCTGGCTAGGTTTAAAAAAAAGCCTGCAGATGATGAGGTCTTTTCCAAGAAAAGGTTTAACCAAGAGTGGGAAAAGGTGGAGAAACTGGAGAAAGAGATTCCTGCGGTTGAAAAAGAGATTGCTTTTAGCGTTGTCAGGGCTAGGACGCCATTTGAGGGGCCTTTTGACACGATAAAACAGATAGAAGTGAAAGATGAGGAGATAGCTTTACCCGTAATGGAATTCCAGGGTGTGATTTGGAATAGTATACGGCCTCAGGCAGTCATAGATAATAAGGTGTATATGATAGGGGATATCATAAAGATAAAGAATGAATTGGAAGAGGGTTTCGATAATGTCAGGATCAGTGATATAACAGAAAAGGGTGTGCATTTGGAATATAAGAGAACGGAATTTATTGTAAAGCCGAAATTAACATATAATAATATAGGAGGGCAAAATGAAAATATTTAAATTATTCACCGCTATAATATTTACTCTTTTTATCTCATCACCGGCTATTGCTCAAAATGCGGATTATATGCTGTCTAGAGAAGCCGGACCTAAACCCGGCAACGTGATTTCTATGGATTTTCAGAATACGAACTTAAAAACCGTGCTGAAAATATTTTCGCAACAGTCAGGATTGAATTTTATTGCGAGTCAAGGTGTGCAGGATAGGACAGTTACGATTTATTTTGATAGTGTCACGGTAAAGGATGCCTTGGATCATATAATGGATGCAAATAATCTAGTGTATGAACAAGCTCCAGGCAGTAATATATTCATAGTTAAAGAATCTATAAAGCCCCCTATAGATATGGTTACGAAAGTATATGAACTAAAATATGCGTTGGTATACTCTGCGGCAGGAAGTTCAGGGGCCTCGACAGAGTCAGAGGTAGTAACGATTGTTAAAAATATCCTTTCAAGTCAGGGAAAGGTTGTGACTGATAAAAGATCCAACTCTCTTATAATAACGGATGTCCTGGACCAATTCCTGATAATCGAAGATGTTATCTCAAGGCTTGACGTAAAAGCGCCTCAGGTTATGATAGAGGCAGAGATAATCCAGACTAAAACAACAGTTGCCGATAAACTAGGCATAAATTGGTCAGGGACATTTGGAGCATATAGCGGGCCTAGTCATAATACTGTATGGCCTTTAAGGGGAGAGTTTAGCAAAGATTCTTCTCTAGGTGAAGGTCTTGCTTCAACAGGCAGTTTTAGTTTAGGCTCTATGACTGCTACACTAAAAGCTATCTTAAGCGATACGGATTCAAAGGTCCTTGCCAGGCCCCGGGTGCTTACTTTAAATAATGAAACAGCAGAGATTAATATTAACTCAAATGACGCCATAGAAAAAGAAACAGTCTGGGAGACTACGGAGTTTGGCCAGCGGTCTACTACTGACTATACAAGGGCAGATAAAGACGAAAGACCCGGTGTCTCATTACAGGTCACGCCTCTTATAAATAAAGATGGTTACATAAAGATGACTATTGCTCCCAGAGTGATTACTAAGACTTTATCGGATCTCTCTACGACAGACGATATTATCTATGATCTGCAGTTCCGGACGGCAAAGACCACTGTTATGTTAAAAGACGGTGAGACAGTTGTAATCGGAGGGTTGATATCAAAAAATGACGACGATACTTTTAATAAAATACCGTTTCTCGGAGATATCCCTCTCTTAGGCCTGGCATTTCGTTATAAGACAGCTGATAAGGTAGATCAGGAACTCCTTATATTTATTACGCCTCATATTGTAAAAGATACGATGTATTCTCTGGGGAGAATCTCTGAACGTGAACAGGAAAAGCCAAAGGCCGTAAGAGAAAAGGAGATTAAAAATTTACTGGATCTACTAGAAGGATGACGAGATGAGGAAGTCTAGAAATAAGTTAGGCCAGATTCTTTTAAATGAGAATATTATTACAGAATCAGAGCTACAGAAGGCCCTTGAAGTACAAAAAAAAGAAGGTGCCAGGCTTGGTGAAATACTGGTTAATCTTGGCCTGGTGTCGGAAAATGATATAGTGGTTGCCCTTGCAAAACAGCTGTCCATTCCCTATGCGTCTTATTCTAAGGGGCTTTTGAAGCCTGTAGAGAGCCAGGAGCTTTCAAAATTAGTACCTGAAGAATATGCCCGCAGGCATATTCTTTTACCTATTTCTAAGCACTTAAATTCGCTTACCGTGGCATTCGTCGATCCCTTAGATTTGATTACAATAGACAATCTAAAGCACATGACAGGTTGTGAAATAAACCCTATTATAGCTACAAAATCCGACCTGGAAAGGGCTATAAATGAGTTTTATGGAAAAGAAGATTTATTGAAAGACGCAATAAGCGATTCATATGAGTTAGAGGAATTTAAATTAGAGGAAGACCAGCAAGTCGAACTTAGCTTGGATGAATTGATTTCCCGGGCAGAAGAGGCGCCTATAATAAAGCTTGTGGATTTATTGCTGATACAGGCAATAAGAGATAGGGCTAGTGACATACATGTCGAGCCATTTAAACAAAAGATAAATATAAGATACAGGATCGACGGCGTGCTTTACGAAATACCTCCGCCCGCGAGTCATCTTCTCCCAGCTATTGTCTCCAGGATAAAAATACTTTCGAGTCTTGATATAGCAGAGAGGCGGCTTCCTCAGGATGGCGCCTTTTTTGTTAAGGTGGAGAAAAAAGGTATTGATATCAGAGTATCGACGATACCCACGATATATGGCGAAAAGGTAGTAATGAGGATACTGGATAAATCCACGACTCCTTTAAATCTTGATGACCTTGGATTTGAACCGCACGAGATCGAAAAATTCAGAAAAGCTATAAAAAGTCCGCACGGTTTGATTTTAGTTACAGGACCTACGGGAAGCGGAAAGACTACGACGCTTTATGCGGGATTGAATGAGATCAAGAGCCCGCGTAAAAATATTTCAACGGTAGAAGATCCCGTTGAGTATAGACTTGAAGGGATAAATCAGGTCCAGATAAAACCTAGCATAGGGTTGACATTTGCCGCTACCTTAAGGTCATTTTTAAGGCAGGATCCTGATGTTATGATGGTGGGAGAGGTTAGGGATCTTGAGACAGCACAGATATGTATAAGGGCATCTCTTACAGGGCATCTGGTATTTAGTAGCCTTCATACCAATGATGCAACGAGCGCAATATCAAGGCTTATAGATATCGGAATAGAGCCATATTTAATAAGCTCATCTTTACTTCTTGTGGCTGCCCAGAGACTGGTTCGTAGATTGTGCCCTGAATGTAAGGAGGCATATGAGACGACACCTAAGTTGATGAGCGATTTCAAGATAACTCAAGAGCTTTTGTATAAACCCAAAGGTTGTGATTATTGCAGTCATACGGGATATAGAGGCCGAGTCGCTATTTATGAATTAATAGTGATTGAAGATAGGATGAAAGAGCTGATTTCTAGAGGTGCAGGGCTGGTTGAGATTAAAAAAGTTGCAAATGAACTGGGCAGGACATCCCTTTTAGAGACTGGTATTAAGAAGGCAGCGCAGGGGATAACTAGTATCGAGGAGATTTTTGGTATGACGGTGTCAGTGGAAGATTTATAAGGGTATATATTATGCCTTACTTTAAGTATAAAGCGATAGACAGGTCGGGAAAATCTAAAGAGGAGGTTGTGGAAACCGTCTCTCAGGAAGATCTGGTGGAATCATTACAGGAGAGAGGTTTTTACGTTATATCTGTCGAACCAAAGACTCAACCAAAACGGGTAAGTAAGGTTAGAAGAAGATTTCATCGCGGCGTCAAAATACTCGACCTGATTTTGTTTTCAAGGGAATTGGCTACTCTTTTGGAGTCAGGAGTGACTCTTATGAAAAGTCTGGAGATATTATGCAAACAGATAGAGTCACAGCGGCTATTACGTGCAGTAGAACAGATCAGGAAAGATATTGAAGGAGGCTATACGTTCCAGAATGCCTTAAAAAAGCATGACAAGATATTTTCTAAGTTCTGGATTCATTTGATTGAAACAGGAGAGGCCAGCGGTCATCTTCCTTTGAGTCTTTCGCAGCTGGCTGGTTATTTGGAAGAGAGTGCGGAGTTAAGAAGGAAAATAGTATCGGCTATGGTTTATCCTATAATACTGATTTGTGTCGCAGTAGCTGCAATTGCGATTTTCTTGATCAAGATCATACCTATTTTTTCGGAGATATTTAAGGGCTTCAATGTCGAGTTGCCGGTTCTTACTCAAATAGTGATTAAGGTAAGTGATGTGTTCAGGAAATTCTTTTTTCCTATAGCTGGAATTATTACGATTTTATTTTTTATCCTCAGAAAATACGTATCTACGCAAGCAGGCAGGTGGCAGTTCGACGCTCTTAAGTTTAAATTGCCGGTGTTAGGACAGATAATGCAAGAGATATCTATAGAGAGGTTTGCCAGCGGGTTATCTACCCTTCTCAAGAGTGGGGTACCTATTTTATACGCACTTGATATAGCAGAAAAAATAGCAGGCAATAAGGTAATGGAAAAAGAACTGAATGAGGTTAAGGTGGCTGTTAGAGAAGGCAAGGGTATGTCTAGGACATTGCAAGAAGGCTCGCTATTTCCTCCTCTTGTAGTCCAGATGATTACCGTAGGAGAGGAGATCGGAGAGTTGGGTAAGATGTTGGATAGGATCGCTTCATTCTATAAGGAAAGGGTTAATACATTTATCGAAAGGCTAACAACCATGTTTGAGCCTTTAGTTCTTATTTTTATGGGGATTGTAGTAGGCATATTGGTTTTGGCAATGTTTATGCCTATATTTAGTATATCTACTGCTATAAGGACTAGTGGTTAGAATAGGTATAAACTAATAAAATGTAATACTTTCGATGTTTCGTTATACTTTTCGCACTACCCATGCCAGTGGGTTTCGGGGCTTCTTTCTTACGAGCGGGCATGGTGTCTTTTTGCCAGAGGGCTAGGGCTGTCTGACACTGGAATGATTTTGCCGTCCGCTACGGTCCGCCTGAGGCGGATCCTTGCTTGCGGACTGTTGCCAAAATCTTCCTAATGTGCCAGACAGCCCTAGCCCTCTGGCAAAAAGACGAGCGAGGAAGAAAACAGAGCAAATTTTCCACGCTGGGGGAAAATTTGCGTCCCCGAAATCCACTGGCCTGGGTAGTGCTAGTAGTTGAAACTGTAATGTAACAATTCAAACAGTACATATAAACTAATAAAATAGTTTGACTTATTTTCGTTATAATGTATAATTTTAAAGGAGAAAAGGCATTTGCAGAAGTCATTGATTTTCTAAATAAATCTCGGTTATTTGAGAAAGGAGGAGTACGGGTATGAAGGCAAAAGGTTTTACTTTAGTAGAGGTTTTGATAGTTGTTATAATCATAGGTATTCTTGCTGCAATAGGGATACCTCAGTTTGCAGATTCGATTGAAAAGGCAAAAGGCGGAGAGGCTAGGGCTGGTTTAGGCCATCTACAGACAGGAGAGAAGGTATATTTTGCAGAGAGAGAGACTTATACGACTGCATTAACAGACCTTGATATAACGTTGACTCAAAAATTTTGGGTTTTTACTATTGCTGCGACTACTACGACTTATACTGCGACTGCTACTAGGTCTGGAGGTACTCGGAGCGGCCAGACTATTACTATGGATCAGCACGGGACTATATCCGGAAACTGGGAGTTTCTTTAATACTCTCTTTCTCTGCTGAGGGTGTTGAGGATTTTGGGGGTGCAAGATATGTTAAAAAATCGAGGGTTTACGCTTTTAGAAGTTTTAATCGTGGTTATTATCATAGGTATCCTTGCTGCTATTGCATTACCGCAATATGTAAATACTATTGAAAAAGCTAGGTCTGCAGAGGCAACAAGTAATATAGGCGCTTTACGGAGCTCAGTGGATAGATACTGGTATGAGCAGAATGCTCTGGCATCTAGTTATACTGCTGCAGCGTTTGCCAGGCTGGATATAGATAATCCTAATAATGATACTAATAGACTTTTTGATTATACGATCACAGATAATAGCGATCAAACTACAAAGACCTATACGATAAGGGCTGAGCGAATAGGCAAGTCAGCTACACATTGGGTCCAGTGGACACAGACAGATAATAATACCGGAAGGCTTTATAAATCGAATGCTTTAGGTGGTCCTGAATCATAAATGAGACGATAAACGATGAAGGAGAATAGATTTCATATAACATTCTTTGGTCGTCGAAGGGGATTTACTCTTACAGAGATTCTTATTGTGGTGATAATAATTGCTATTCTCGCCACATTAGCCTTGCCAATGCTCGTTAAAACAATCGAAAAGGCGAAGGTAGGAGAGGCAATAAGTAATTTGAATCTTATTAGGACTGGCGAAAAGATATATTGCTTGGAATGGGCTACGTTTTCGTCAGACATAGAAGAATTAAATATAGAGAGCCCAAACGATGCAACGTCGCGTTATTTTTATTATACGATTGAAGATGCTGATGATAGTGATTTTACTGCGAGGGCGACTAGAGGTGGCGACGGGGCTCAATCTGCACCTTCGCCGTATGACACACATTATTATGAGATAGATAAAGATGGTACTGTAACCGGCTCATCAGGATCTCTGCTTTAAACGACAAATTCCAGATCAAAACTCATGAATAAAAAAGGCCTGACACTTGTTGAAATAATAGTATCGGTCTTGATAATCACTCTTTTATGTGCGGGACTATTGGGTGCATTCGTTGGCGGGCATCACTTTATGAATCGTTCAAGGCACAGGATGCAGGCGTTAAATTTTGCCAGAGAGGCGTTGGATAAATTAAGGAGTAATTATCAATATGCTTCTTCTGAAATGGCTGCAGGCAGCCATGATGAGTCGGAAATAGGCGGCAATATTGTAAGGGGAGAGATGGCGAACTTTCCTCCCATAGCTCCTGATGAGCCATTAACATATAGTGTATCAGCAGAACCTGCCTCTGGTAGTTATAAGGAGGTAACAGTAAGTGTTAAGTGGGAAGAGACAAGCTTTTAACAATATTAAAGGAATCACGTTAGTAGAGGCATTGATATCCATGCTGTTACTAACTATCATATTTTTAGCTTTTTCTGCGCTTCAAGTAGCCAGTTACAGATTTTTTCTTACAGCGAAAGATAAGGTAATAGTAGGATATGAAGTGCAATATGCTATTCAGCATATCTATGAACATATATTGGTTGGGACAGGTGATAATGACACTTCCCCTATACAGATAGTTTCCGGAACAGAGTTTACCCTTAATTATATTGATAAGTTTGATGTGGCAGGTTCTCCCAAGACCTGTCGTTATAGGATTAACGTTGATGGAGAACTTGAATTCGACAGTAATGATGACGGAACTTTTGACGAATCATTAGGCTCAAAGGTTACTTTTCTTCCTGCTGATTCCGTATTCTCTATGGATGGGAATCTCTTTAGGATTACATTGGCAGCTGAGTATCCGATACCTAGAGCAGGTACAAGGCAACGTTTAACATTGTATTCTGCGTGTTATCCCCGCCTCACGCCTTTGTGATGAATAAAACTGGCCTTTCACTGACAGAGACATTGATTGTAGTTATAATATTCGCTATTATTGCCTCACTTGCTTTGCCAATGCTTATTAAGACGATTGAAAAGGCAAGAGTAGGAGAGGCAATAGGCAATTTAGATTTTATTAGAATTGCCGAGAAGAGGTATTATCAAACATACGGCACGTTTTCTTCGGATATAGATAGCTTGGATTTAGAAAATCCGAATGATCCCTCATCCGGTTATTTTGATTATACGATTGAAGCTGCGGATAACAGTGATTTCACTGCCAGGGCCCAGAGAAAGTCTGACGCGTTAGATCTATATGACACATATTATTATGAAATCAGTAAAGAAGGCATTATTACTTCTAATGGCCCACTTATTTAGAAGTTTCTATTTATTATGATAGTATGATAGAGAGAAGAAGGTATCCGAGATATAAGGCCCGTATTTTAATAAAATATAGAAGAGTAGATAGCTCTCTTTCTAAATGGCAGGATAATCCGCAAGTTGAGAATATTAGTTTAGGAGGCATGCTATTTAATGCTTATGAAAAACTCCCTGTATCGACGGAGCTTGTTTTTAAGGTCCATATATTTATAGAAGAGTCTATTACAAAAATAATTGAGCTCCGAGGGAAAGTGGTAGGTGTAGAAGAAGGTGTTATTAGTTATCCTACAAGGGTAGCCTTTTTTGATCTTGACCAGAAGGCTAAGTCCGATCTTATAAAGTTTGTAGATTATTTAAAATGAGCCCTCGAGGAGCTTTCTGATATTTTTACCCGAGGGCTCATCCCGAACCCCGAAGGGGTGAGGGATCTCATGGGAGGTTACAGTAAAAGAGCTAATGGCCAAAAACGCGTTTACTCTGATAGAAATAATGATTGTGGTTATAATAATTGCCGTCCTTGCTGTGGTCTGTCAGCCGATGTTTATTAAGGCTATAGAGAAGGCAAAAGTAGGAGAGGCAATAAGCAATTTAAACATTATAAGATCTGCCCAGAAGTCATATCTATTAGAGCATAACACTTTTGCGTTAAGTATAGATAGTTTATATATAGATAATCCAAACAGTGAAACATCACGTCATTTTGATTATACGATTGAAAGTGCTGATACAGATAATTTCGTTGCCAGGGCTCAAAGAAGAAACAATGCGCCGAGTCCTTATGATACATACTACTACGAAGCAGGAAAAGACGGCCCCATAACTTCAAACGGTACGCTTATCTAATTTTAATTGTTTTAATTGTACCGTTTTGGATTTTCCCTACCAAAGTGTCCCCCTGATTACCCATTTTTGTAGCCTTCCGTATTTTTAAATGATATAATCAGATATAAATACGAACTACGCCCCGTACGAAATCTAAGATTTTCGTACGGGGCACGAATCACGAATGCTTATCCGCCTCAGGCGGACGGAATTAATAACGAGTAAGGGGCGGTAGTTTAGTTGGGAAAACGCGGCGTTCGCAACGCCGAGAGCGCGGGTTCGACTCCCGCTCGCTCCACCATCCTACGCTCAAATAGAGCGAAACTTCGAAGTGTGCTTCGGATGGTAAACCATCTTTAGTCTTCGAAGCATACTGCGAAGTTCCCTGTAGGCCAGGTTTAAACCTGGCCTACAGGGTACATAAGGAATAAATTATGCGATTTTACGTCGCACCTGAATCAATATTTCCGGAAAAGAAAGTGATTGAGATAAAAGATAAAAAAGAGATCCATCATATACGTGATGTGATGCGGCTCAAAGAAGGTCTAAATGTAGATGTGTTTGATGGAGAGGGTAATGGGTATTCAGGAAAGATAAAGACAATAAGTAAAAGTTCGATAATAATAGGGATCGAGAGGTGCATAGACTTCAAAGACGTTAAGACGCCGGAAGTTACTCTTTATCAGGCTATGCCTAAACATGGCAAAATGGATTTTATAATTGAAAAAGCTGTAGAGTTAGGTGTCCATGCCATTGTTCCGTTAGTTACTGAGCGGACAGTGACTTCGATTGTCAGAGACAGGGCGCATATAAAAAGAGAACGTTGGATTAGGCTTAGTAAGGCAGCCTCTAAGCAATGCGGCAGAGTGAAATTGCCTCTAATATCAGGCGTCACAGAGTTTAACGATGCATTAGTTGAATCAAAGAAAAAAGACCTGGTTATTTTTGCTGCATTGGATAAGGATGCAGAACCATTGCCCGAGATATTGAAGGAGTCAAAGGCAAAAAGTATCGCGGTGTTTGTCGGACCAGAGGGTGATTTTAGTCAGGCTGAAATAACCATGGCGAAAAATAAAGACTTCAGGATCTGTTCTCTGGGATCATTGGTTTTAAGAGTGGAGACAGCTGCATTATATATATTATCATGCTTAAATTATGAATATAATAGCTAAGGATAAACATGAAGTGTTTATTTTTCTTGTTTTTCTGGCAGCCTTTTTAATAAGAATAGTTTATGTTTTTCAGGTTCTGGAGTTTCCTTTAACAGAATATTCAGTAAGGTCCCAGACATTCGACCAATATGGTTTTGATAATAATGCCTTATTCATCTCTCAGGGGAACTGGTTGGGCGACGGTGAGGTCTTTGGAAAAGAGCCGCTCTATTCATATTTTTTAGCATTAATTTACAGAATATTCGGATATAGTCATTTTATAGTTTATATTATACAGGCCCTGTTGACTTCTTTAGGTGTTATACTTATCTTCAAAATTACGAGCCATCTTTTTAATAGAAGTGTAGGCTATATTGCGTCGATAATCCTGGCTTTTTATTCCATATCTATTTTTTACGATGCGCTTCTTCTAAGAGCAAGCCTGGTTACATTTTTAAATATACTGCTATGTTATTTTCTTATAAAAGCCTATAAGGATAATAGCAGGCTTTTGTATTTTATTTCAGGGGTTGTTCTGGGGATATCTATGCTCACTAGGCATAATATGCTCTATCCATTCATAGCAGCTTTTATCTTGTTGCTCCCACCCTGTAGGGCAGGTTTAAACCTGCCCTACAGGGTGGGGAGTAAGAATATCAAAAATGTGTTGATTTTCACTCTAGGGGGGCTTTTAGTATTACTGCCGGTCATTGCGAGGAATTATATTGTTTCAGGTTATAAAAACATAGGTATTTCTAAAGAAGTAAATGCCTTCTGGGTAGGGAATACACATGTTTCCTCGGGTGTAGACGTGGATTGGACATCTCAATATCATGATTTAGCACAGCGGTCAGAAGGAGATGCAAGGAAGATGGCCTATCTTTTTGTAAATGAGATTAAAAAACACCCTTTAGAATATTTGAAATTATATGGCAGGAAAACATGGATGTTTTTTAACGGTTACGAAGCCCCTTCGAATACCAACTATTATCTCTACAGGGAAGAATTTAAGACTATTTTAAGAGTACCGCTGTTTAATTTTCAATTAATCTGTACCTTTGGCGTACTAGGTCTGTTGTTGAGTTTGTTTGGACAAAAGAGACCACATATAGCTTATATTTTTCTTGTAGTTTTAAGTATATCAGTTATTTTATTTCATATTCAGTCAAGATTCAGATTGCCGGCGGTTCCTTTTTTTATAATATTTTGTTCTTATGCTATTTATTTTATTTTTGATAAAATAAAAAAGAAGGCTTTCATGAAATCTGCCGTGACTATCGCGCTTTTGCTGTTTTTTTATATAAGTATAAAGCCTGATTTGACATATGCCGGTTTTAGGGCCAAGGAGAATAAGATCAGGCCTAATGATAGGGCAAATCTTGCCGTGGCATATGTGGATAGTTATAGTAAAAATCCCCAAAACTTAAAACGTGCTTTGAGACAATGTGATCTGGCAATAAAAGATGCCAGAAGATTTCATATTGCATACAGGATAAAAGGGTATATTTATTTTTTAAAGAGAAAATTCAGTGATTCGATTTATGAATATAAAAAGGCCATTATCTATAAAAATTCAGACCCGTACTTATACAATGAGCTGGCGGGTGTGTATTATGAACAGCACTCCTTTGACAAGGCATATGTATACATAAAACGGGCGTTGCATTTTTTACCAGGCAATAGGGTCTTTGAAGATAATCTTAAACTGATGTCGAGGAAAATATGAAGATTACTAAGAGAACACACATTTTGTTTATAGCGCTTATTGTAGTTATTGTGTTTTCGGGATCCCTGAAAAATGACTTTGCCTGGGATGATAAGTTCCTCATAATAAATAACCCCTATGTGAAAAACTGGAATAACATCCCGCTTATATTTTCTACGCAGTTATACGATGGGAGTGGAATGGCAAGTAATTTTTATAGGCCTCTTCAGCTTTTATCATATGCAGTGGATTATTCATTGTGGCAGTTAAATCCCTTTGGGTACCATTTGACAAGCCTGTTGTTACATGTATTTAATTCAATATTGGCATATCTCATTGTGCTTATGCTTGTCTCTACGCCATCTACGGCTTTTTTGACAGCGCTTCTATTCGCAGTTGCCCCTGCAGTATCCAGTATTACGTATTATTTACCAGCCAGATCCGACCTATTAATGGCATTTTTTGTTTTTTTGTCCGTATTGTTTTTTATCATGTATAGAAAGAAAGGAAATGGGCGTTTATTTATTATTTCCATAATATCATATTGTTTTTCTCTTTTATGTAAAGAAATGGCAATTATGTTGCCTTTACTGTTAATTATTGTAGAGTTTTTTCAGATGCCACGTAAAAAGATGCAAGTGGGATTGTTTTGGCCGTATGGCATTATTACCTTAATATATGTTTTTTTTAGGGCGGGTGTTTTAAACTTTGCAGAGGGAGGTAATCCACTTATCGATCTCGGCTTCCCTGTGACTGTACCTTTATGGGCGCGTATTCTTACGGATTTCAAGATACTACTTTTATATATGAGGATACTTTTAGTTCCTTTTGGCTTGCATATAGAGTGGTTTGTCGCCCCTGCTAAAACTATTTTTCAAATAGATGTTTTATCGTCGATAGCATTGTGTGGCACCCTAGTTTTTATTATCAGAAAAATATCTGCAGGATATAGAATGGTATTATTTGGCGCAGCTTGGTTTTTTTTGAGTCTCCTGCCGGTCTTAAATATATACCCCATATCAGTTTTTTTTGGGGAAGGTTGGCTTTATGTTCCGTCGGTAGGTTTTTTTGTTGCTTTTAGCATTATCTTTCAAAACATTATAAGTCCGAGGCTAGGTAAGGTATTAAGTAGGGCGGTAGTAGTTTTTTTTATTATTTATTGCGCGTTAGTTACCATTAGTTATGGAAAGACATGGAAGGATTCTATCAGTATATTTAAGAATGTTATTAAATATGAGAAGCATAGCCCTTTTATTTATCTCACTTATAATAATTTAGGTATAGCTTATTATGATAAAGCAGAATTCGAGAAATCAATAGAATATTGTAAAAAAAGCATATCTTCGAACCCTGGATTTTCAGAGGCTTATAATAATCTAGGAGTAAGCTATATGGCAGTTCACAATCCGATCAAGGCTATAGCGCAATTTAAAAAAGCTATTAGTTTGAAGAGAGACTATATATCCGGTTATTGCAACTTAGCCCATGCCTATAACAATATAGGTCTAAGAGATAAAGCGGTGGGGTTTTCGAAGCTAGCGTTAGAATTAGACCCTGATTCTTTCGAGACACATTGTAATTTAGGATATATATATTCAGACAAAGGCGAAGTGGATCAGGCAATAAAGTATTTTGAAAAAGCTAAAGAAATAAAAAAAGGATCTTATGAGCCATCCTATTATCTTGGGGGCCTTTACATAAAAAAGTATAGATTTAAAACAGCCCTGGATGAATATAATAATGCGTTGGCACTAGGTTTGGAAGATGACTACGGTTTCTATAATGAATTGGCATATTTATTGATAAAAAATAATAGATATGAAGAGGCAGAACTTGCCCTGATACGGTCGCTGGCGTTAAACAGCAACCAGTCAGAGCCGCATAATAATTTAGGCAATCTGTATGCTATGTTTGGTCATTTTAAGTTGGCATTCGAAGAGTATAAAAAGGCATTAGAGATAGAACCTGATAACGCAGGTATGCGAGATAATCTTCGAAAGACAAAGGTCGAATGGAAAGACTATATTAAAAATAGAATACGGTATGGCGAAACCCCACGTATCAATAATAATACCGACATATAATTCTGCATCTACGCTTGGCCAAACTATCGAAGCATGTTTAGCCCAAGACTATCCCAAGGACAAGTTGGATATAATAGTAGTGGATGATGGCTCTACAGATAATACCAAAGACATTATATCCCAATATAGTGTTACATATATATGCCAAGAAAATAAAGGGCCTGCCGCGGCTAGAAATATAGGATGGAGAAAAGCAAAGGGAGATGTGGTCTTTTTTACAGATGCGGATTGCATGCCTGCGAGAGATTGCCTTGCGTTAATAACCGATGTCATTTTCAAGAAAGATATAGCTGTAGTCGCGGGTACATACGGCATAAAGAATGAGAAGAGCATTGTAGCTAAGAGTATACACGAAGAGATAATATTTAGACATAGGCGTATGCCGAGTTATATAAACAGCTTTGGGACATATAATGTTCTGATAAAGAAGGGTATACTTGAGGAGTTGGATGGGTTTAATGAGAATTATTTGAGTTCGAGCGCAGAAGATTCAGAGCTCTCTTATAGAATCATAGCCAAAGGTTATAAGATATATTTTGAGAAAAGGGCAAAGGTCTTGCATTTTCATGAAGAGAGTTTATGTAGATATTTAAAACAGCAGTTTAGAAGGGCTTTTTGGATAACGGAATTATTGAAGAATCACTCTGTTTCCGTATTGAAAGATTATTATGCGCATTGGAAAGATTTTATAGAGGTGCCGTTGGCGGTTTTGATTATCATATCAGCGTTTTTTTTACGGGACTCTATATTGATTGTATTAGCCTCGACATATCTATTAATACAGGCGTTTGTACCTTTTAGCATATATTTAAAGAAACGAGATATAAGAGTATTCCTTATATTATTAACAATGATGTGTATGAGAGGTTTTGTAAGAATGATAGGAGGGGTATCAGGCATCTTGCGGCGGGTGCGATTATGAGTAAATATCCAAAAGAGTATTATAATAGATATAAGAACTTTGATTATTCGAGATTGAATGATTATATAGTTGCAAATTTAAGGCGTTCATCCGGAGGACCTTCTCCGAAATTAAAAGTTACGGTAGATTTAGGTTGTGGAATAGGCCGGTTGATTTACAATCTTAAGGACTATTCAGAGCGTTCTATAGGGATAGATATATCTCCTGATGCTCTGGAGATAGCTATACGGGACAAAACCGGGGTTTTTTTCGTGTTGGGAGATGGGTTGAAATTACCTTTAAAGGACAGTATTTGCGATATGTGTACCTGCATACATGTCTTAGAGCATATACGCGAGGCCGATTTACTATTAGAAGAATTGCATAGAATTATGACTATTAATGGCAGGGTGATCTTTATCACCCCTAATAAAAGATGGTCGCGTTTTGCGCTGCCATTTTTAAAGGATGAGACGCATGTAAGAGAATTCGTTATTGATGAATTGAAGCCATTGATTTCAAGGTATTTTTATATAGAAGAAGTAAAGTCTTTCTCAATGTTTACG
>JAHJHC010000058.1 GCA_018824145.1 Candidatus Omnitrophota bacterium
CTAGCCCTCTGGCAAAAAGACACCATGCCCGCCCCGTTCCAAATTCTTTAATATCGTCGAATAATTTATCAGAGTTGCACGCAGTAATATACAAACAATAACTTGACTGTCGATTAGAATTTGGAACGGGGCCCGTTCGCACAAAAGAAGCCCCAAGACCTGCTGTCTGGGGGTAGAAAATCCTTAACATATAACCTAGTATCGAAAATATTACAATTTAAACGTTGGACTTCTCAGTAAACTTTATTATATCGTTCATCATCTTAACTGACTCTACGGGATATTTTCCTACCGCTGTCTCTGCGGATAGCATCACAAAATCCGTGCCGTCCAAAATAGCATTAGCTATATCAGTAACCTCTGCCCTGGTAGGCCGAAGATTATCAACCATATGTTCAAGCATCTGGGTCGCAGTAATAACAGGCTTTCCTTTACTGTTACATTTTTTGATAATACTTTTCTGGATTAAAGGTATCTCGTATATAGGTACACTTACACCCATATCGCCCCGGGCAATCATGATACCGTCTGAGGAATCTATAATCTCATCTATATTACGAATACCGTCACGATTCTCAATCTTGGCAATAATAAGACATGACGGGGATTTCGACTTTACCCTCTTTTTAACTTCTAAAACATCCCTTCTGTTTCTGACAAATGACTGGGCAATATAATCGACTTTTTGCTCTATCCCAAAAGCTATATCTACTTTATCCTTCTCGCTTATACTCGGAAATTTAAGCCTGACTCCCGGAATATTAACCCCTTTATGTTCTTTTAGAAAGCCCCCGACTATAACCTCTGTTTTAATCCTTGTTTTTTCAATGGCCTTTATCTTTAACACAATATTACCGTCGTCAATATAGATGAATCCAACGCCCCTTATACTACTAAGCGGGCCCTCATAGTCAAAGGGAATAATTCTATTATTCTCATGGATATGATTCTGCGCAAGCCACAGGGTGTGTCTTCTCTTTAACTCAATAGCTATATGATCTTTCAGACTACCTATTCTTATCCTCGGCCCTTCTAAATCCTGCAATATTCTAACGTGACGCCTGTATTTTTTATTAACTTTTCTGACGAGGTTAATCCGTGATAGGTGCCGGGCTGGGGTTCCGTGAGAAAAATTTAATCTAACCACATCCATGCCTGCCAGAGTCATCTTTCTTATAATAGTCTCATTGGAACTGGAAGGCCCAAGTGTACATATAATATTTGTCTTTACCATAACCCCTTTTGTTTTGCCTTGTATCATCTTTACTTTTCATGATATTATATACCATAAAATAAACAGAGGAAAGGTCAAAATATCCTGCCTTTATAAAAGCATGAAAATCTCATCAATAGAATATCTTATAAATAGACGTACCGGCAAGGCCTTACACGATTATAAAATGATATCTGACGGAGACAGAATTCTAGTCGGTGTTTCCGGAGAAGATAGCCTCTCCCTTTTAAACCTACTAAAGATGCGGCTCGAATATGTGCCGGTAAAATATAAATTAATAGCGGCGCATGTCGCTATAAATAAGAAAAACGCAAAAGTAATAGAAAATTATCTCAAGAAGCAAGGCATAGAATATTACATATTGAAACAAGATCTGAAAAATAGCAAAAAGGGAATAAAGAAAACTAAATGTTTCTTCTGTTCATGGAAAAGGCGTGAAGCGATTTTTAAACTGGCCAGCCGCCTGAGATGCAAGAAGATTGCCTTTGGCCATCATCTAGACGATATCCTCGAAACACTTCTATTAAATATATTATTCCAGGCCCAAATCAGCACCATGCCGCCGAAATTAAAGATGTTCAAAGGGAGATTTCATATTATAAGGCCATTTTCATATTTGGAAAAAACCCATATAGAAATGTATGCCAGACTTAAAAAGATACCAAAACTTCCCTATGAATGCCCTTATGGAAACATAACAAAGAGAGCTTTAGTAAGAGATGTTATAAAAGACCTCTCAAAAAAGATCCCTCATCTAAAAGAAAACATTTTTAAAAGCATGTCTGATATCAGAAAGGTGTATCTTCCGATAAAAGGGATTAAATGAAGAAGAAAATACTCCTTACAATATGGCCTCCCTTCTGGCCTAAAATCCCTCCTTTGGGGATAGCGTCTCTCCAAGAGTTCCTTCTCAAAAAACATATAAAAGCTGATTTATCGGACTTCAATAATATCTTTTACAATCTATCTCCCCCGGACTTAAAAAAATCGTACCTAGTAAGCTGCCCAAAGGCGTTCGAAGAAAATATTCATGGTATAATAAAAAATAATTTCCGGATAGAATACGAGGGTGCTATAAATAAAATCTTGCAGTACGATATAGTAGGCTTCTCCTGTTTCAAAAGCAATCTAAATGCTACCCTCAAGACAATAAAAGACCTGAAGACTAAAAAAGCGGGCATCGAAATAATCCTGGGAGGGCCGGAAATAACCAGACTCTACCTTAAAAATCCGGATAAGTTCAGTGACGAGATAGAAAATTTGTCGGATTCAATCGTAGTTGGCGAAGGTGAGTTGCCTATCCTTAACTATATCACAAAAAAATCCCCCTCTAAAAAAATATCGCGATTTTACGAATTAGATAATCTAAAGGAACTCCCCTTCCCTAAATATAATGGGATTGATTTACAAAGGTATCCTAAAAAAGACGCCATATCAATATTGTTTTCAAGGGGGTGTTTTAAAAAATGCACCTTCTGTTCAGAAAGGCTCCTCCATAAAAAATTCCGAACAAGGCCAGTATCAGATGTGATAAAGGAAATAGACTATCACCTCTCTAATAACGGGATAAAATATTTCATCTTTCATGATTCGATGATAAATGCTGATCTTAAAAAATTAGAGAAATTGTGTGAGGCAATAATCGAAAAATTCGGCTCTGTGAAATGGGAGGCGCAATTATATATAAGAGACGACATAAGTCAAACCCTTTTAGAAAAGATGAAAAAAAGCGGATGCTACAATCTATTCATAGGCCTTGAATCCGGCTGCGACAAGACCCTTCGCAATATGAATAAAGGTTTCGCTACAAAAACCGTTCTTTCATTATTCAAAAAATTGGTCTCTTCAGACCTTTCTTTCGGCGTAAGTATTATAGTAGGTTATCCGGGTGAGACAGAAAAGGATTTTCGCGAGAGCTTGAATTTTTTAATCCGCAATAAAGAATTAATACCTAAAATAGAGCAGCTCAACCCATTCACATATTACGACGGTACAGACACAGATAAAAAATTTGACTATAGTATAAATAAATCTTCTCTTGCAAGATTTCGAATATTTATTGATGAAATCAAAAGACATAATATCAGGCACACAAATGCCTTTCTGGGGAATCTGATTGAAAAAGATGCCGGAATTTAGAACAGTAAAGATCTCGCGGATACTCAATCCTACATCTATTGACTTAGGTGAATACGTAATAAACCCGTATATGGGCTGTGAGTTTGCATGTCTATATTGTTATGTCAGGTTCAATAAAGTTATAAGCCGAAAAAAAGACCCCTGGGGCACATACGTAGATATAAGGGTAAATGCCCCCCAACTACTGGAAAAAGAGATACTTTTAAAAAAACCCTCATCAGTACTACTAGGCTCCACTACAGAGTGTTTTCAAGATATAGAGAAAAAATACAAAATTACAAAACAAATCCTGGAAATCCTGAATAGATATAAGGTATATTTTACTATATTGACCCGTTCCACATATTTACGGGAATATATAGGCCTACTAAATAAAGGATTCTGTAAAAAAATATATTTCACCATAAATAACATCCATCCTTCTCTCAAGGCTAGATTAGAAGGTAAAAGCCATCCGTATGATGAAAGGTTTAAGGTAATCAATGAACTAATAGACAAAGGCATAGATATAATACCTTACTTCTCTCCTATTCTCCCATGGGTATCGGATTTTAAAGGCCTCTTATCTGAATTTCCAAAGGCCAGGTCAATTGAATTCGAAGGCCTGAATTTCAGGGTCGGGAATATAGAAAAGATAATAGACACCATATCGTCTCTATATCCTCATCTTAGGCCAAGGTACGAAAGACTACTTAAAGACAGGCTGTACTATAATGAATTTTGGAACAGTGTAAAAAAAGATATTTTAAAAGAGGCAAAAATCGCAAAAAAGAATTATAATGTCTATATACATAACTTCGGTTCATATTTTAACAATGCGTATTCGGAGAAATTATCATGAAAAGCGATGTTTATTTTGTAAAAATTATTGGCGGTGACAGGCGCACATCTCTTTTAAAGTTATTAAAAGCCCTGGACTGTTCTTCAATATATAAAGATGATAAATTTATTCCTATTAAAATCACAATAGGCGACAGCCCGTGCATTTATCATATAAATCCTGAACTTGTAAAGTTAATAATATCCGACTTAAAGAAGATAAATAAAAAGCCATTTCTTTTCGATACAAATGTCATATATAAAGGCTCAAGGCTTAATGCAATTGACCATCTGACACTTGCCCAAAATAAAGGCTTTGCGCATTCCAGGGTAGGCGCGCCATTTATAATAGGAGACGGGGTATTTGGACAGGATGGGAAAGAATACGCCATCGATTCAGAGTATATAAAAAAAATAAAGGTCCCTTCATTTATAGGTATGCTGGACAGCCTTTTGGTACTAACGCACGTCACATGCCATATTTTATCCGGCTATGCCGGTTCTATTAAAAACGTTGCAATGGGCATGTCGTGCAAAGCCACAAAACAAGTCCAGCACTCCTCATTAAGGCCCCATGTAATAGAACAGAAATGCACCTCGTGCGGATGCTGTATAGACATATGTCCTTCTAATGCCATCTCATTAATAAATCGCAGAGATGAAAAAAAGGCCTCTATAGATCAGTCGAAATGCGTAGGTTGCGGAGAATGTCTATGTGCATGTAAATTTGATGCTATCTTTATAAACTGGAATGAGGATGTAAATGTATTTTCAAAAAGGATGGTAGATTCTGCGCGATTCATACTGTCGAAATTTAAAAATAAACTTTTTATAAATTTTGCCTTTGATATAACCAAGGAATGCGACTGCATATCTACAAAACATGAAAAGCTGATATGTAATGACATAGGATTACTTGCCTCAAATGATA
>JAHJHC010000059.1 GCA_018824145.1 Candidatus Omnitrophota bacterium
CGTCCGCTACGGTTTACGGCTCGCTTCTGTGATACGCTAGCGCCTAGATACATGATCGAAGCTCGCCGTAAATCCTTGCGGACTTTTGCCAAAATCTTCCTGATGTGCCAGACAGCCCTAGCCCTCTGGCAAAAAGACGAGCGAGCAGAAAAACAGAGCAAAATTGCCTCGCTGGGGCAATTTTGCGTCCCCAAGACCTGCTAGCCTAGGTGCTACTAAAAGTGTAACCTGACTTTTAAAATAGTACAACGTCTTCTAAGATTACCATTGTCTCCGCCGATATAATTGTGTTAATATATATATCTATGGAAAACTCTAACCCTATAGCTATCTCAACTGCCTGGAATTATGATCTGAAGGCCAATGTGAAAGATACATTGTCGCAGATAAGGAAGCTTGGCTTCAATGCCATTGAGATAGGGTACAATTTTACTCCGGAAAAATTGGACAAACTCATTTCGTTTGCAAAAGATATGGATATAAAGGTTGTCAGCATCCATAATTTTTGCCCTATGCCTAATGAGAGCATGCCCGGAAGGCACTTATCTAATTGTTTTCGTGTTTCTTCATTGGATAAAAAAGAGCGCATGAAGGCAGTAGATTATACAAAGAGGACCATTGACACAGCTTGCAGAGTCTCATGCAATGCTTTGGTATTTCATGCAGGGACTATTGAACTGGAAGAAAAAGATGTAGGTGTCCTTTTACAAATGTATCGCGAGGGCAAATCTGATTCCAAAGAATATGACAGCTTAAAAGAAAGACTTTTAAAATCACGGAAGGCAAAAAAAGACCCTTATCTAGACGCAGTTGTAAAAAGTCTAGAAGAGATAACTTCATTTGCAAATTCAGCCAATATTAAAATCGGACTGGAGACGCGTTATTATCCGCACGAGATCCCGGATGTAGATGAGATAGGGGATCTTTTAAATATTTTTGGTGATAAAGGATTGGTTTACTGGCATGATGTTGGTCATGCTGAGGCGAATGATAAACTTGGCATCTCCAGCCATGAAAATTTTCTCGCAAGATTTAAAGATTATATGTTAGGTATACATATCCATGGAATTAAAGGCATAGATGATCACCTGGCGCCTTTTACAGGAGACTTTGATTTTTCCAAGGTAAAGCCATATTTACGAGATAACTTGATTAAGGTCATAGAAGCCCATCCGCCTGCAACTCCGGAGGAATTGGTTAAGGCTAATGGGATTCTTAAAGATATATAGCTATGGAAACTAGATACGATGTTATAGTAGTCGGTGGTGGCCATGCTGGCATAGAGGCCTCTTTAGCCTCGAGTAGAATTGGCCTGAAGACCATTCTTATAACTATGGATCCGGATAAGATTGGTTTTATGTCTTGTAATCCTGCGATTGGAGGGATTGGTAAGGGCCAGCTTGTGAAAGAGATAGATGCCCTCGGAGGAGAGATGGCAAAGGCCACGGATTCAAGCGGTATACAATTTCGTATACTTAATAGGAGCAAGGGACCTGCAGTATGGTCTTCCAGGGCACAGGTGGATAGGGCCTTATATATAAAATACATGAAAGAGGTTATTAAAAAGGCTAGGGCTTTGGATGTCCTGGAGGATACTGCAGTAGAAATCATTGTTAAAAATAAGGTTGCTTGTGGAGTTAAGCTCCTAAAGGGGGGGACTATAAAATCCAAAGCAGTTATTATTACACCAGGCACTTTTTTAAATGGTGTTATTCATATAGGCCTTTCTCATTTCCCTGGAGGTAGATTAGGGGATCCTCCTTCTATAAATCTTTCAGATAATTTGAGGTTATTGGGGTTTAAAATGCCGAGACTTAAGACAGGCACTACTGCAAGAATAGATTCCAGGACAATAAATTTTTCTAAATTAAAGAAGCAATTAGGAGATGATCCGCCGGTTCCGTTTTCATTTTCAACTGAAAAGATACGGAGAAAACAAGTCGCATGTTTTATTACCTACACTAATAAGAAAACTCACCAGATTATTCGCAGGAACCTTGACCGTTCGCCTCTTTATACGGGAAAGATCCAGTCTACGGGTGTAAGATATTGTCCTTCTATTGAAGATAAGATTGTGAGATTCGGAGATAGGGAGCGTCATCAGATCTTCTTGGAGCCAGAGGGATTAGATACAAATCAGTTTTATCCGAATGGTATATCAACAAGTTTACCGATTGATGTACAGCTTAAAATGATAAGAAGCATAGAGGGATTAGAGAAGGTAGAGATAATTATACCGGCTTATGGTATAGAATATGATTTCGTAGAACCTACGCAGCTTAAACCGAGCCTTGAGACAAAACTTGTAGAAAATCTTTATCTTGCTGGACAGATAAACGGGACAACTGGTTATGAAGAGGCCGCCGCCCAAGGTCTTATAGCAGGGATAAATGCATCTCTTAAGATTAAAGAAAAGGCCCCATTTATCCTGGACCGCTCCCAGGCATACATAGGAGTACTGATAGATGACCTTGTAACAAAAGGGACAAATGAACCGTATAGAATGTTTACTTCTCGTGCAGAGTATAGGCTTATCTTAAGAGAAGACAATGCTGATTTAAGGCTGGGAGAGTTTGGTTATAATGTAGGCCTTGTAAAGAAAAAGGAGTATAAGAAGATACTTCTTAAAAAAGATAGAATATCTGCGGAACTGGATAGGATCAGGAAATATAAAATTTACCCCAATACAAAAATCAATAATAGGCTTGAAAAATGGGATCTTTCCCCTATAAATAATGTGACTACGCTAGCTGATTTATTAAAAAGGCCGAACGTGAGTTTTAATATGTTGAAAGAATTGGATACCTGCAGGAATAATATTTCAGCCGAAGAGGCAAGGCAATTAGAGATAGAAGTGAAGTACGAAGGGTTTATTGATAGGCAGTTGAAAGAGATCGAGAATTTCAAGAAGATAGAGGATATAAGGATACCTTCGCAGTTTAAGTTTAACGGGATCCCTGGCCTTTCGAATGAAATCATCGAGAAACTTTCTGTAACTAAACCATTGAGCCTTGGCCAGGCATCAAGGATTTCAGGGATAACGCCAGTCGCAATATCAATCCTCATGGTCTATTTAAAAAGATGGAAAAGTCAAAATTTCGTAAAGAATTAGAAAAATTCGCTTATGACCGGGGAGCGCATCTTTTCGGTATAGCAGATGTTAGAGATATAAAAAAAGAATTCCATTTTTTGGACGAAATTTTAAAAGACCTGGATTATGCTATATCTATAGGTTTAAGGTTATCTGGTCCTATATTGGAGGAGATAGCAGATTCTCCTACTAAGATCTACTATCATCATTATAGGCAGGCGAATATGGCACTTGACCAGATTGCTTTTAGAATCACCGGTTTTATACAATCCAAAGGATATAGGGCTTTACCTGTACCTGCTTCCCAGATATTGGATTGGGAAAAACAGAACGCACACCTTTCTCATAAAGAGATCGCAAGACTTGCAGGCCTTGGTTTTATAGGGAGGAATAATCTTTTAGTAAATCCCAAATTTGGCTCACGCATAAGGCTTGTTTCTATTTTTACAGACATGCCTCTGGAAATTGACATGCCTCTGGAAATAGATTGCGGAGATTGCAGGGCATGCATAGAAGTTTGTCCTGCCGGCGCTATAAAAGAAAACAAGGAAGATTTTGATCATATGAGATGCTATGAAAAACTAAGGGAATTTAGAAGAAAGAAAATAGTAGACCAGTTCATATGCGGGGTTTGCGTAAAGGCGTGTAAGGGGCAAGAAACATGCAAAAAGATACAGTAATAATTTTAGATTTCGGCTCACAGTATAATCAGTTAATTGCAAGGCGGGTGAGAGAGTGTAATGTTTATTGTGCCCTCATGCCTTATAACACAGCTTTGTCCAAGATCAAGGCTATGAATCCAAGGGCAATTATACTTTCAGGCGGGCCTTCCAGTGTCCATAAGAAAGGTTCTCCTAAATGCAGCAAGGAAGTTTTTGAACTTGGTGTCCCTGTATTAGGCATTTGTTATGGCATGCAACTAATGGGTTATCTATTGGGAGGCAAGGTTGGTAAGAGCAGTAGACGCGAATACGGACATACAGAATTAATAATAGATAAAAGAGAAAGATTTTTTTCAGGGTGCAGCAGGAAAGAAAAGGTCTGGATGAGCCATGGGGATCAGGTCATTATCTTGCCTGAGGGTTTTAATAAATTAGCCCATACTAAAAACAGCAAAATAGCCAGTATATATAACCCTGAAAAAAAAATCTATGGTGTTCAGTTTCATCCTGAAGTAGTGCATACCCCGAAAGGCATGAAAATCTTTAAGAATTTCCTTTATGAAGTCTCAGGGATTAGGCCCACCTGGACAATGAAGTCTTTTATTAAAGAGGCAATAAAAGATATCCGCTTTCAAGTAAAGAAGGAAGGGGTTGTATTGGGTTTAAGCGGAGGAGTGGATTCTTCTGTTACGGCAGTATTGTTACATAAGGCTATAGGTAAAAGGCTTCATTGTATTTTTGTAGATAATGGATTGTTGAGGAAAGATGAAAAACATAACGTTATAAAGACCTTTAAGGGACATTTTCACATGGACCTTCGTGTTGCTGATGCAGAGGATATATTTTTGAAAAGATTGAAAGGCGTAATTGACCCTGAAAAGAAACGTAAGATTATAGGCAGGGAATTTATAAGGGTCTTTGAAGAAGATGCCAAACGTATAGGCAAGATAAAATTTTTAGCGCAAGGCACGCTTTATCCTGATGTTATTGAAAGCTCGGCTGTAAAAGGGGCTCCGTCAAGCACGATAAAGACACATCACAATGTGGGAGGACTGCCTAAAAAAATGGGTTTCAGCCTTATAGAACCCTTGAAAGACCTCTTTAAGGATGAAGTTAGAAGATTGGGAAAGGAACTCGGACTCAGTGACGAAATGGTGTATAGACAACCTTTTCCCGGGCCTGGGTTGGCAGTAAGGATCATAGGAGACATAACAAAAGAGCGGCTGGATATATTGCGTGAAGCAGATTCTATCGTACAGGAAGAAATGCTGGGTTACGAATTTTTTAAAACTATCTGGCAGTCTTTTGCCGTGCTTTTGCCTGTTAAAAGCGTTGGTGTAATGGGAGATAAGAGGACATATGAGAATGTTTTGGCCTTGAGGGTTGTTACAAGCAGCGATGCAATGACAGCGGATTGGGCAAAGATACCTTATGATATTTTAGGAAAGATTTCGAATCGCATTATAAATGAAGTGAAGGGTGTTAATAGAGTGGTTTATGATATTAGCTCAAAACCACCTTCGACCATAGAATGGGAATAGACCTACAAAAGGAATTTCTGAATAATATGTGCTGCGCGTTCTGTGGCGCCTTTTTCTCCCAGTTTTTCTTTAACCTTTCTTAACTCATTCTTCATATCAAGCTGCATCTTTTTGTTATTCAATATCTCAAGCGATTTCCTTGTGATATTGATCGGATTCGCCTCAAACTGGATTAACTCCGGCACGATCCTTTTTCCTGCCACAATGTTCACAAGGCCTATATCCGGTATTTTTATCATATTTTTAGCAAGGAGCCAGGTGATAAAAGATGTTTTATAGATTATTACCATTGGTTTTTGCATAATAGCTGTTTCAAGAGTGGCGCTTCCGGAAGAGATTATTACTAAATCAGATATTTCCATGATTTCATAAGGCCTGTTCTCCATGGAATGAGGTTTTATTTTCGAAGAAGCGATTATATTATTGTAGATAACGCCCTCGAGCTCTTTCCGTCGGGAAAGGATGAATTCAGCGTTAGGTATTTTTTTTTGTATAAGTTCACAACTTTTTAGCATTATTGGAAGATGCCTTTCTATTTCTTTTTTCCTTGAGCCCGGCAAAAGCGCGATCCTTATAGAGTGATGGTTAAGATGCAAATGCTTTATTGTCTCTTCTTTTTTCCATTCGCTCCTTACGATATCCAACAAAGGATGCCCTACAAAATTTGCCTTAATCCCTGCTTTTTGATAAAGGGTTTCTTCAAACCCGAAGATCACAATCATCTTATCAACGTATTTTTTTATCTCTTCGACCCTTTTTTCCCCCCAGGCCCAGACTTGAGGGCTGATGTAATATATTACGGGTATATTTTTTTCTTTTGCGTATTTTGCAAAACGCAGGTTGAATCCGGGATAATCGACCAGGATGACTGCATCCGGCCTTTTTGTTTCGAGAAGCATAAGCAGCCTTTTAAAAATCCTCCTGAATACCCCGAGGGATTTTACTACTTCTATAAAACCTACTACGGCAAGCTCTACTATATCGTACAAAATCCTGGCGCCTGCCTCTTTCATTTTTCTTCCGCCGATGCCAAAGACTTCTATGTGTGGATTGATCGTTTTGAGGGCCTTGATGAGACTTGCCGCTTGTAGGTCTCCGGATGCCTCTCCGGCAATAATCAGAATTCTTCTTTTTTTCATAATTTATTTTTTTCTAGTTTCCTTATTATCTTGTGTGCTACTTGTAGCGCATTATATGCTTCTATTCCGGAGACTATAGGCCTTTTTTTGTGAATAAGGCAATGCGCAAAGGATGAGAGCTCGTTTTTCAGAGGGCCTTCTTTTTTTATGTCTATTTTTTTTGAGGCAATTTTATTTTTTATTTTCCTGTATATCACGGCTTCCTGTGTCACATAATCCAGTGATATATAGCAATCTTTCTGGAAAATCCTGATTTTACGTAAAGAATCGCTGGTTACACGGCTTGCAGTCAGGTCACATATGGTGCCGTTTTTGAATCTTATCCTGGCATTTGCGATATCTTCGTGTTTAGTAAGTATTTTTACGCCTACTGCCTGTATATCCTTTATCTTTGACTTTATGAGGCCCAGGATTATATCTATATCATGGATCATGAGGTCCAGCACTACGCCGACATCTTTAACCCTTGGCTTAAAAGGGCCGAGTCTGTGGACTTCTATAAATCTTGGCTTTGGTAATAGTTTTTCTACTGCCTGTATGGCAGAATTGAACCGCTCTACATGGCCTACCTGTATGATTAATTTTTTCCTCTTGGCCAGTTTTATAAGTTCATTAGCCTCTTTTAGGGTTTTTGTAATGGGTTTTTCTATAAGGACGTGTATGCCGGAGTGTAGAAAGAATTTAGCTGTTTTATAATGATTCGAGGTTGGTGTGACAATGCTGACAGCATCTATATGTTTTGAGAGAAGTTCCTTATAATCTGTACACCAGGGTTTTTTAAAGGACTTGCCGATTACACAGGCCTTGTGTTTATCTATGTCGCAGACGCATACAAGGTTTACATTGTTCAGTTTTGAGTAAATCTCGGCATGACGAGAACCCAGGCTTCCGAGTCCAACTACAGCAATACGAGGTTTTCTCATATCTATAATAATAACAAAGACATGGACAGATGTCAATGAGTGTGATAATATAAAATACCATATACGCTAACATGAAAGACTATATACGTTTCCTGAAATTTGTCAAGCCGCATATCTGGATAATGGCAATTGCTGTTGGGTGTATGATTGTTTCTTCCGGGATGGGAGGGGTGTCTCTTGGCATGATCATACCTCTGGTGGACAATATTTTATCCGGGAAGGCGATTTCTATTCCAGGTGCGCAAAGCCCGCCAGTATATCTGGCTAATCTCATAGATAAAATAAACTCTATTCCCAGAGTGGTTTTATTGAATTGGCTGATACTAATAATAGCCCTGATATTCTTTATTAAAGAGATGTTCTTGTTCTTCCAGACTTATTTTATGAGTAAACTCGGCCAATCTGTGCTTAGAGATGTCAGACTGACTATATATAAGAAACTCCTTGAGCTTTCAAATGATTTTTACGGAAATAAGCAAGTCGGGGAATTGGTGTCCAGGGTTACTTTTGACGTAGGCATAATCGTAAATTCAATAACAGAAGGGCTTACGGATTTACTGCTTCAGCCGATCCAGCTTTTAGTATATCTGGCTATACTTATTTGGATAAAGGTCTATTTTTCGATTTCGTGGACCCTGACGTTAATTACGATATTGATATTCCCCCTTGTGGCATATCCGGTTATAAAAATAGGTAAGAAGCTTAGGAAGATCTCGACAGCTACGCAGGAAAGCATGTCAGATATCAATTCACTGCTTTTTGAGAGTATATACGGTATAGGGATAGTAAAATCATTTTCTGCAGAAGACTATCAAATAGGCAAATTTAGGAGCTATAATAATAGATATTTTAAGATGCTCATGAAGTCAGTGAAGCGTATGACTGTTATAAGCCCTCTTGGTGAGTTTGTAGGGGTAGGGTGTATGGCAATAGTATTATGGATTGGCGGTAAGGACGTTGTAGAAGGTAGACTTTCAGCAGGCGCCTTCATAGCTTTTTTAGCTGCGCTACTTTCTCTTATAAAGCCGTTTAAGAGATTAAGCAGGCTGTATGGCATAAGTCTTCAGGCCTTGGCAGCCATAACAAGGGTTTTCAATATACTTGATAGAGAGCCGAGCGTAAAGGATACAAAAGGCGCTTTTGGGCTTTCTGAATTTAAAGATTGTATAGAATTCAAAGATATTAACTTTTCATATGATACGGATATTGCGGTCTTGAAAAATGTAAATATACGTGTTTCAAAGGGCGAAATTCTGGCTATAGTTGGTATGAGCGGGGCAGGGAAGACTACCCTTGTTAGTTTATTGTCTAGGTTCTATGACGCGAAGAAAGGAAGAGTGTTAATTGACGGAAAGGATATCAGGGATTTTAATATTAGTTCTCTTCGTGCGCAGATTGGCATTGTAACTCAGGAGACAATACTTTTTAATGATTCAGTTAGGAATAATATAGCTTTTGGTAGGCCTAATGCTGGGATAGAAGATATTATAGTCGCTGCAAAGGCAGCAAATGCGCATGATTTTATTATGAAAATGCCGGATGGATATGATACGTTTATCGGCGATAGGGGAGTAAAATTATCAGGAGGCGAAAGGCAGCGTATAGCAATAGCCAGGGCCCTTTTTAAAGACCCGCCTATACTTATACTAGATGAGGCTACTAGCCAGCTTGATACTGAATCAGAGAGACTTGTCCAAGAGGCAATAGATAGGCTTATGACCCACAGGACAGTATTTGTCATTGCCCACAGGCTTTCTACTATAGAGCATGCTGATAAAATAGTAGTACTTGAGGCAGGCTCAGTCTTGGAATCAGGCACACATAGAGAGTTATTAGAGCACTCAGGGGTTTACCGACGGTTATATGAGCTGCAGTTTAGAAGTAAGGCTTAAATCCCCAGACCTATGAATTTCCTGTGAATTTCCTTGCAAAAACCACTTTTTATGATATAATATGTCAGCTCAGATTATACAATGTAGAGGCGATAATATTTAAGGAGGAAACGTGGATACGGAATTAATCAAACAACTATTAGAGGCAGGGGCGCATTTCGGCCATAATAGGAGCCGGTGCAACCCTAAGATGAAGAAGTTTATCTTTGGAGAACGGAGCAAGATCTATATTATAGACCTTGAAAAGACAGTAGAATTCCTTAATAATGCCAGGGCATTTTTAGAGGAACTTGCATCTAAAGGGGAAACAGTTCTTTTTGTAGGCACCAAGAAGCAAGCGCAGGATGTTATATTAGAAGCTGCTAATCGTTCGGGCATGTATTTTGTAAAAGAGAGATGGCTTGGAGGTACCCTTACGAATTTCAAAACGATACGTAATAGTATAAAGCGGCTTAAGCAGATTGAAGAGATGGAAAAAGACGGGACTTTTGACGCTATTACTAAGAAAGAAAAGGCTATACTCGTGAAAGAGATGGAGAAATTGAGGAAAAACCTTCAGGGTATAGTTGATATGAATAAAATGCCGGGTGCGCTTTTTGTCGTAGATGCTAAAAGAGAGGAGATTGCTGTTAGAGAGGCCAGGAAACTTTCTATCCCAGTAGTGGCTATTATAGATACAAATTCAGACCCTGATTTCATTGACTATCCCATACCGGCCAATGACGATGCTATGCGCTCTATAAAGCTTATAATAGAACTAGCCACAGATAGCATTCTAAAGGGTAAGAAACAATTTGACGAATCAGAGATAAATGAGAAGGATGCCCTTCGAGTTCGCTCAGGAGAGGCAGAAACAAAAGACTCAGCAGAAGGGACAGAAGATCTTGTTGAAAAATCAGAAAAACTGGTGGAAGAGATAAAAGTGGATGCCATCAAAGATAAAGAGGAAAAGAAACCAAGACCCGCTAAGAAGAAAACTTATAAATCCGGATCTTAAAAGAAGAGAAAGGCAACTATAATGGCAATAAGTGTAGATTTAATCAGAAAATTAAGGGAAAAGACTAATGCGCCCATGATGGATTGTAAGAAGGCATTAATAGAATCAAACGGTGATTTGAAGACTGCAACTGAAATTTTGAAAAAAAGAGGCCAGATAGTAGCACTTAAAAAAGCCGGCCGTAGTGCAAAAGAAGGTGTCGTCGGGTCTTATATACATTCAAATAGTAAAATAGGGGTGTTACTTGAGGTCAACTGTGAGACGGATTTTGTTGCCCGGAACGAAGAATTCAGAAAATTTGTAAAAGACGTATGTATGCAGATTGCAGCCAGTTCTCCGGCATATGTCTCCCGGGAAGAAGTGCCGAAATCTATCGCAGAAAGAGAAAAGGAGATTTTAAAAGAGCAGGTAAAAGGAAAACCAGAGAAAGTTATGGAGAAGATAGTAGAAGGCAAGTTGGAGAAGTTTTATTCGGAAGTTTGCCTTATGGATCAGCCATTTATTAAGGATGATAAGATTGCAATTAAAGACTACCTGGCTACGCTAATAGGAAAGATAGGAGAGAAGATTATTGTACGCAGGTTTGTTAGATTCCGGGTAGGAGAGGAGATGGAATGAAGAGAAGTTCCTCTGTATATAAAAGGATAGTACTCAAAATGAGTGGCGAGGCCCTTCAGGGTAAAAGAGGGTATGGAATAGATCCTTTTGTGACATCGACGGTAGCCAAGGAGATAAAAGAAATTAAAAAATTGGACATTCAGATTGCAATCGTAATAGGAGGCGGCAATATTTATAGAGGCAAGACTGCATCCGGTAAAGGTATTGATCGTATCACAGCGGATTATATGGGTATGCTTGCAACTGTTATAAATGGCCTAGCCTTGCAGGATGCCCTGGAGAAGGTTAATGTTATGACCCGGGTGCAGACAGCGATTGAAATGCAGGAACTGGCTGAGCCTTATATTAGGCGGCGCGCAGTAAGACACCTGGAAAAAGATAGAGTAGTTATCTTTGTCGGCGGCACAGGAAATCCTTATTTTTCGACAGATACAGCAGCAAGTCTCAGGGCAATAGAGATAGATGCAGACGTTATTTTAAAGGCCACGAAAGTAGATGGCGTATATTCTGCTGACCCGGAAAAACATAAGAATGCAAAAAAGTTTAAATCCTTAAAGTATATTGAGGTGTTAAATAAAGGCCTTAAGGTTATGGATGCTACTGCTATTAGTCTTTGCATGGACAATAATTTACCCATAGTGGTCTTTAACCTTACGAAAAAAGGGAATATAAAAAAAGTTATATTGGGTGAAACAATAGGCACAGTGGTTAAATGAGGAGAAGGAGGTAAATATGCTACCCCTCCAAAAACATCTTCATGAAACAGAAGAGAAGATGAAAAAAACAGTAGATGCAACGGTCAGGGATTTTCAAGAGGTGAGGACAGGCCGTGCCAATCCCGGACTTGTCGAAGGCATAATGGTCGAATATTATGGTACAAATACACCTTTGAAACAGTTGGCATCGATATCAGTGCCGGAGCCTCGCCTTATAGCTATTCACCCTTGGGACCCCTCAAGTGTTCCTTTGATTGAAAAGGCTATTTTAAAATCACAGTTGGGTATTAACCCTATAAATGATGGGAAGATTATCAGGATAGCTATACCATCTCTCACTAAAGAAAGATGCGATGAGCTTAAAAAAGTCCTTCACAAAATTGCCGAGCAGGGTAGGGTTTCTATAAGGACAGTGCGTAGAGATGGCATTGATACGATCAAGAAAATGGAGGACAGTAAAGAGATCCCTGAAGATGCGCGCTTTAAAGGTCAGGAAGAGGTCCAGAAGTTGACAGACAAATATTCCAAGAAGATAGAAGGGCTTTTGGCAGATAAAGAGAAGGAGTTGACAGTTATATAGCTTCATCTGTTGGTTAAGGTTTTGGGCCGCTAGCTCATATTGGTAGAGCACCGCCCTTTTAAGGCGGGTGTGCCGCGTTCGATTCGCGGGCGGCTCACCAGTTCTACTTCGCCGTGATGCTTTCGCTCACGGTTTCGTAGAGATAAAAGTTTCTGCGAAGCTCATACCAGTGAGCTAACACATTGCAGAGCGAAGCAGAATGAAACCCTATGAGATCATCGAACATACTGCGGATGTTGGTTTAAAGGTAAATGGTGCGAGTCTCGAAGAATTATTCGAGAATGCTGCTAAAGGGATGTTTGAGATTATTGCAGGGGAAGCGTTTCATCACTCTAGCAAAGTCTCAGAGAGCAGGCAGATTCAGATCAAGAAAGCAGTTAATGGATCAGAAGAATTATTGGTAGAGTGGTTAAGTGAGCTTTTATATATTTTTAATAGAGAAGAGATATTATTCCGCAAATTTAAAATTCTGAGATTAGATAATAGCGGTGAAATACTAGGCGAGGCATCGGGCCAAAAGATAAATTTTTCACAAACTACCCTTCACACCGAGATCAAAGCCTGTACTTTCCATGGGCTTAAAATAGAAAAAAATAAGAGCGGTTTTACGTGTAACATTATCTTTGATGTGTAGCCTGAATTCATATCTATGTCTCAAATTTGGCAGGGTAAATTAGAAAAGATCGATGATTATCGCTGGAGGATTCCTACCTCTTATAAGCCTGGAATGAAAGTTCCAGGCCTTATCTATGCAAGTGAATCACTTATTTCTTCAATTCTTAACGATAGAGCTCCTGAACAAGTAGCAAATGTTGCGTTTCTCCCTGGCATTGTAAAATATTCCTTAGCTATGCCTGATATCCACTGGGGATACGGATTTTCGATAGGCGGGGTTGCAGCGACTGATCCGGAGAGAAACGGTGTAATATCACCCGGAGGAGTAGGCTACGACATAAATTGCGGCGTCAGACTTATTCGTAGCGATTTGACATTAGAGGATGTAAAATCAAAATTACAGGATTTAGTTAATAGTCTTTTTAACAATATACCATGTGGTGTTGGTTCTACGGGCGATATTAGAGTAAGTGATAGAGAAGAGGAACAGATTTTAGCCAAGGGCGCAGGTTGGGCAGTAAAGAAAGGTTACGGCGTAAAAGAAGACCTTGAGCATACAGAAGACATGGGATGCATGGAAGGAGCAGATCCTTCTAAGGTTTCTGACAGGGCATATGAAAGAGGAAGAAGACAGGCAGGGACACTTGGGGCAGGGAATCATTTTTTAGAGGTCCAGATAGTTGATGAGATCTATGATGAGAGAATAGCAAATATATACGGTCTTTTTAAAGGACAGATTACACTTATGATTCACTCTGGTTCGCGTGGTTTTGGTCATCAGGTATGCGATGATTATGTAAAAAGCATGGCATATACGTTAAATAAATATCACATAAATGTCCCTGATCGTCAGCTTGCTTGTGCCCCTATCGATTCACCTGAAGGAAAGGCATATTTAGGCGCGATGAGGTGTGCTGCAAATTATGCCTGGGCAAATCGACAATGCCTTATGTATCTAACAAGAGAGATATTTGAGAAGGTTTTTAATAAAAGTTGGAACAGTTTAGGGTTGCATCTTGTATATGACGTGGCGCATAATATAGCTAAGATGGAGAGACATAAAGTAAACGGCGAAGAAAAGGTTTTATGTGTGCATAGAAAAGGTGCTACAAGGGCATTTCCTCCGGGGCATAAAGATATACCTGAAGATTATAGGGATGCAGGCCAACCTGTGATTATACCCGGAGACATGGGTAGTTATTCATATGTCCTAGCAGGAGCCCAGGGGGCTATGGAAGAGACTTTTAGTTCAACGTGCCATGGTGCAGGTAGATGCATGTCCCGTTCAGCTGCAATAAAAAAGTGCCAAGGCCGGCATATAGATAAAGAGCTTTTTAATAAGAGTGGTATTATAGTCAGGGCAAAAGGCAGGTCTACATTAGCTGAAGAATCCCCTGAGGCATATAAAGATATTACTGAAGTGGTAGATGTTGTACATGGAGCTGGTATCTCTAAAAGGGTTGCGAGGATGAAACCCCTTGGCGTAGTGAAAGGATGAGATTATGTTAGACATAAAATTTATTAGAGAGAATCCTGATATAGTAAGAAAATCCATAAAAGACCGTGGATTAAAACTTGAGCTAGGCCAGGTCCTAAATTTGGATACTGATAAGAGAAAGGTTTTGGTGGAGGTTGAAGGCCTAAAGGCAGAAATAAACCGTGTATCTAAGCAAGGCAAGCCTAATCCAGACATTATAGAGAAAATGAAGTCAATTTCCCAAAAAATAGGCGATTTAGACAAAAAAGTGGTTGAAATAGACAAAAAACTGGGGATTTTGATGCTCAATATCCCAAATATAACCCATAATTCAATCCCAGTTGGCAGCCCTAAAGAGAATAAAGTAGTACGGAAGTGGGGCCAGATACGTAAATTCGACTTTAAGCCTAAAGATCATATAGAGTTAGGTGAAGAGCTTGATATACTGGATTTTCCTCGTTCTTCAAAAATCTCAGGTTCTGGATTTTGCCTTTTTAAGGGTTTTGGCGCACAACTTGAGCGGGCCCTTATAAATTTTATGTTGGATTTACATACAAAAGAGCATAATTATAGAGAGATCTTCCCGCCATTTTTAGTTAATAGAGACAGCATGACAGGGACAGGTCAGCTTCCAAAGCTTGAAGAGGATATGTATAGATTGAAGGATGATGATCTGTTTCTTGTCCCTACAGCAGAGGTGCCCCTTACAAATCTTCATAGGGATGAGGTGCTTGATGAATCAGAACTCCCGATTTACTATACGGCTTATACAGCGTGTTTCAGGCGAGAAGCTGGCTCTTACGGTAAAGACACAAAAGGTCTTATGCGAGTACACCAGTTTGACAAGGTGGAATTGGTTAAATTTGTAAAGCCAGAAACATCTTATGATGAGCTTGAGGCGTTATTAAAGGATGCAGAAGAGGTCCTGCAGAGATTAGGGCTTCCGTATCGCGTGGTTATGCTTTCCACAGGGGATATAAGCTTTGCAGCAAGTAAATGTTATGATATAGAAGCATGGGCCCCTGGGATTGAAAAAAATCTCGAGGTTTCAAGTTGCAGTAATTTCACGGATTTTCAGGCACATAGGGCAAATATAAAATATAGGCTAAAAGATAAAAAGAAACTCGGATTTGTCCATACATTGAATGGTTCAGGTATAGCCATGGCTAGGACTGTGATAGCAATACTTGAGAACTATCAAGAAAAGGACGGAAGCATTATAATACCGGAGGTCCTTCGACCTTACATGGCCGGGAGAGAAAGGATTACTCGACCATAAATATGTTAATCAGGGCATTACGTTTTATTGTAAGCATTTTACTTATACCGGTATCTATTGCTTTCACTATAAGTTTCTATAGCGGCATAAGTTCTATAAAGACTGTTTCGGAATCAGGTTTGGTTTTTATATTAGGCGCATTTTCATATTCGATCTTGCATTTGCTTATAATTAAACTTGATTTTTTATATGTATCCGTTCATGAACTAACGCATGCTATAGCGACACTTTTTTCAGGCGGCAAAGTACGTAAGATTAAGATCCGGGCCAAGGAAGGGAGCGTAAAGACTACTAAGGCGAACATTTTTGTTATGCTCGCACCATACCTTATTCCTGGCTATACACTTTTTATTGCGTTTTTATATTTTGGTCTCTCATTCTTTATGGATACAGCCAGATATTCGGATCTTTTTATATTTATTATAGGTTTTACTCTTATGTTTCACCTGGCCTATACAGCTGACTCGATACGGGGAAAACAATCTGATTTGATAAAAACAGGATATTTATTCTCAATATTTTCTATATACATAGTTAATCTTGTGGTAATATTTTTTATAATCAACCTTTTATTTAAGGAAGCCATATTTTTGGATTTTATCTCGGGGGCGTACGAGAAGTCGAAGGATTTTTATTATTTTTCTTGGCGGCAATTATTTTTGTAGAAGGTTCCTCGATGCGTCCGCCTAGGCGGACTTGCTCGAGAAGGCGGATTGGAGAAGTGCGTGAGTGGCTTAAACGGCATGCCTGGAGAGCATGTGTACTCGTAAGGGTACCCAGGGTTCGAATCCCTGCTTCTCCGCCAGCTCGTTTTCAGGGATTCGAAACGAGAAAGCGCCGAGCGAATAGCGAGGAAAAGGCCGCAATCCGCGGCCGGCAGCGAACGAGGTGAGCCTACGCAGTCCGACAATCCGGAGGACGTAGTAGGCGAATCCCTGCTTCTCCGCCATCCTTCGCTCAAATGGGGATAGTCTTCGAAGCATGCTACGAACGGCAGGCCATCTAGTTTAGTGTGCTGTTTAAATAGATGGTTATTTTTTTAGGCTTTTGTTAAAATAGAATACATAAATTGTTTATATTTTTGGAGGAGTGGCAGAGCGGTTGAATGCGGCGGTCTTGAAAACCGTTGTACCTTTACAGGTACCGTGGGTTCGAATCCTACCTCCTCCGCCGTCCTACGCTCACATAGGGTGAATCTTCGAAGTATGCTACGGACGGCAAGCCATTGGGACTATGTATTATGAAAAAATATATATCTCTAATAGTAGTCGCCATTATAGTTGCAGTATTCGGCTTGATTTTTCTGTTAAATAGACCGAGTAAGCCTACAAGTAAATCTAAAAGTGAGCCTATAAATGAGTCTACAAGTAAGCCTATAAGTAAGCCTAAAGGGCTTGTGGCATTTGTAATCGATGATTGGGGTTATAATCGTAACAATATAGATCTTGTTTTCCAGATACAGAGGCCTATTACAATATCCATATTGCCGAATCTTCATTATTCAAAGGCGATTGCCGAAACTGTTAAAGAAAATGGCGAGATGTATGACGTTATTTTACATCTTCCCCTTGAGTCTGATCGCAATATGGCTGCGGAGGTTGATACTATTAGATGCAACATGGAAGAAGATGAGATATCCTCTGTTTTACAAAAGGACATTGAAAGTATTCCCGGTATCATTGGTGTCTCGAGCCACCAGGGTTCTAAGGCTACAGAAGATGAAAGGGTGATGGAGGTTGTTTTGAACGAGTTAAAAAAAAAGAAAATTATTTTTCCTGGATAGTCTGACTACAACGGATTCTGTATGTTTGGATATTGCACGTGATATAGGGGTAAAATATACACGCAGGGATATTTTTTTGGACATTACAGACCAGACTGATTTTAAAAACTTTGAGTCTTATATAAAGCAGCAGATCCGGAAATTGGCTAGAATAGCACTAGAAAAAGGAAGTGCGGTTGGAATAGGGCATAATAAAAAAATTACTATAGAGGCTATAAAGGATTCTGTGCCCAAATTGGAAGAGGAAGGGATTGAAATAGTGCCACTAAAAGAATTGGTGCAATAGCATGAGGAAAATAATTTTTTTATTGAATATTTTATGCATAACTAGTTTAGTATCTTGCGCTAGGATCCAGACAAGCGAATATCCGTCAGTATCTTCAATAGAGCCGTATCCTATTATTCCTGAGAAAGTTGTAACTACACCTCGTGTATTGAGAACTGACGTATATCATGAGGTGGCGCCCGGAGAGACAGTATGGCGTATAAGCAAGATGTATGATGTCAAGATTGAAGATATTGTGAAGACCAATAAGTTAAAGAGTGCCGCAGTGCTGGAAAAAGGGCAGACCTTATTTATACCGGATGCGGCACCGTTAAGGTTAGTTATACCGTTATATCCGTCCAGAAAATGGGATTATATAATTGTTCATCACAGTGCAACGGACGTTGGGAATGCCCTTTCTTTTGATTATACACATTCAAACAAGAGGCTATGGAAAGGCTTGGGGTATCATTTTGTAATTGATAATGGTACTTCAGGTAAGCAGGACGGCCAGATAGAAATTTCTCCGCGTTGGTTACATCAGGACAACGGGGCACATTGTAAAGCAGATACTATGAATTATAGAGGTATAGGTATATGTCTAGTCGGAAATTTTAATGGAGATAGAGTAACTCCGGTACAGATGGAATCGCTTGTTTATTTAGTAAATGAGTTAAAGAAATACTATCGTATTCCCAATTCACATATCTTGGGTCATGGTCAGGTTAAAGGAGCTAATACCGATTGTCCTGGTAAAAGATTTCCATGGAGTACGTTTCGCAGTCGTTTAGATCCATAAAGAGAGAAGATATGAATAGAAGAGGTTTTACCCTTATAGAGCTTTTGTTTGTACTTATTATTGTGCTTATCCTTAATGCAGTAGCGTTACCTCAATATTTAAATTTTTTAGAAAAGACACGGTCTATCGAAGCAATAATCTATATAGGGTCTTTGCGCCGCGCAATGGATAGATATTGGTATAATCAAAGGGCCTTTTCTCTTTATTACAGACCTGCAACGCTGGATAAATTAGATATAGGTAATCCTAATAGAGATATAGATAGGTTTTTTAATTATAGTATTAAAGATGATAGCACTGAAGACATAAAAAATTACACAATAAGAGCTGAACGGATAGGCAAGCCAGAAACACATTGGATACAATGGATGCAGATAGATAATGATACAGGAAGTCTATATAAGTCTAATGCCTTAGGCGGTCAGAAGAAGC
>JAHJHC010000060.1 GCA_018824145.1 Candidatus Omnitrophota bacterium
CCCAAAGAACTTAACCTGACTCCCGAGCAGGAAGAGCAGCTAAAAAGACACAAGACTCAGAGTAGAGAGAGGATGAAAGAGCTTCGCGAGAAAATATCCAGCAAAAGGGAGGAGCTTGGAAAAGAACTTCAAAGACAAGAGCTCGATATGGAAAAGATTAACCAGTTCAACACTGAATTAAAGGTTATGAATTCAGAGATGCAGGATGATAGGCTTAAATGTGTTTTAGAGGTAAGAGAGATACTAAGCCCCGAACAGTATACAAAATTTAAAGAATTTATTGGAAAGCACCGCAATGGAATGAAGGGGCATGGCAAGGGTCCCAGACACATGAAAAAAGGAAGCGAATAAAGAGGGAGTTTAATAGATAGATTTATTGACAATTGCAATAAAATAGGTTAATATATATCAGCTTGGATATCTTGAGACCACAAGTTTGAGATACAGTGAACGTTGTGGTTTTTTTTATTTTTAACAGAAAAAGGCCCCGTCAATGAAGTATAAACATGCCCTTTTTTTAAATCCTTATGTAGAATCCTCTTCAACAAGCATTATGGGCCTTTTTCCCCCAACAGGCTTGGAATATGTAGCAACTAGTGCGAAGGATTATGTGCAAAAAGTAACACTTTTGGATTTGAGATATGAAAAAGAATTTGCAAGTAAAGATAAGTTATTGGATTTTATCCGTGAGAACAATGTCGATATTTTATGTATAAGCATTGTCTGGGATAGACAGTTTCAAGAAATATGCAGTCTCTTAAATTATATGCCGGATGAAATCCCGCTTGTCGTTGGAGGATATAAAGCCACACTAGAGGTGGAAAAATTGCTGCAGTCTTGCTCTAAAATAGATATCGTTGTAAGAGGAGAGGGAGAAGAGACTATAAAAGACATAATGAAAGACCTTTCGCTAGAGGATATTCAGGGCATATCATATAGACTAAATGGCAAGATCCAGCACAACAAAACCAGACCTCTATGTTCCGTTGACGATATTTCCTATCCTGACCGCAGCTTGAGACGTGTCAAATATCGGATAGCCCTAAACGGCGTAGATATAACAAAATTGACCTTCGATACGGTTCTTAGCGCCAGGGGGTGTCCAAATGATTGCAAGTTTTGCACTTTTAAACTGAATCCTCTGGGACAAAAAAGAAATTATTCTACGCGGCAGGTCGAATCAGTAGTTAATGAGATACAAAACCTGGATGCAGAAGCTATTCTTTTCAGCGATGATAATTTTTTCAGCAATATAAAGAGGGCTGAGAGAATCTGCGATTTATTGATAGAGAGAAAGGTGAAGAAACGATTCTTTGCCCAGGCCCGTATAGAAATTGCCAATCATCCGCATCTCCTTGAAAAAATAGTTAAGGTAGGATTTAAGTTGTTGCTTTTAGGAATAGAATCTCCACATGACCATATTTTGGCACAGCTTAATAAGGGATTTGATTCGTTTGCAATAAGAAGATCGTTCGAAGTCCTTAGAAGATACCCTATATATTATCACGGCTATTTTATTTACGGAAATATAAACGAAACAGAAGACGAGATGCTGTATATTGCTAAATTTGCAAGAGAAATCGGAGTAGATTCAATAACATTTCAGAAGTTAAGAATAGAAAAGTTCTCAGGGCTTAAGAATCTTGCCGAATCCACGCCTGGATATCATGTGACTGATAGAGGCGAGCTTTACTCAGATAAATACAGCCATGCAGCATTAAAGAGAATAGGCAGAAAGATAAAGTTCTTTTTTTATACGCCGTTTCGGCTATTGAGAATAGTGAAAAAAGCTCTATCAGTGGGTTTGCTCACTTTCAGAGAAATTGTGTGTTTTTTCACGCTGAGCCCTCGGCTTTTAAAAGGATTGATAAATAGAGAATTGGAGAAAAAAAGACTGAAAGATTCTTTAAAACGCATATTTATTAAAAATAACTAAAGGATTGTCCGAATAGAAGAGAGGTGAGAGCATGCCAAAAGAAGAAGCCATAACAGTAGAAGGGACAATTATGGATGTCATGTCAAATGCTAGATTTCGTGTTGAGCTTGAAAATGGCCATAAGATTTTAGCTCACCCGAGCGGCAAAATGAGAAGATATTTTATCCGAATCCTAGTAGGCGATAAAGTAAATGTTGAATTATCGCCATACGATTTGGGCAAAGGCCGTATAGTTTATCGTCATAGGTAGGAAAATTCTAAAATGAGGAAGATATATATATTAATTATTATATTTTCATTGTATTTCATAAATACCGCATCTTCACAGAATATTCTTACTTGGGAAGCTTGTGTGGCTGAGGCTAAGAAGAAACATCCTGATTTAATCTCTGCAGCCGAGAAGGTCAAACAGGTAAAGGCTGATAAAATGATAGAGATAAGTTCTACGCTTCCTCAGATAGACGGCACTCTGTCGGGTAAAAGCACAAAGGCCTCGACCGGTGCCACGTCTGATAGTTATTCATATAGTGTAACCGGTACACAACTTATTTTCGACGGCTTTAAGACGTTACATGATATATCAAGTTCATCAAAGACCCTTGAGGCAGAAGAGTATAATTATAAAGTTACTTCTTCGGACATAAGGCTGAATTTGAGAAATTCTTTTGTCGGGCTTTTAAAGGCACAGGAACTTAGTATCCTTACAAAGGATATTTCCGAGCGCAGGAGACAAAACCTTAAACTGGTTAATTTGCGATATGAAGCGGGAAGAGAACATAAGGGGTCGCTTTTGACTGCTGAAGCAGACCTTGCCAATGCAGAATACGAAGCAAAACAGGCAGAAAGAAACATTATTCTTTATCAGCGTGAGTTATCAAAAGAAATGGGTCTTGAAAAATTGAATCTCGTGAGCGTAAAAGGGAGGTTTTCTCTTACAAGAGACTATGACATTAAACCAGACATTGAGAATTTAGCTGATACTACGCCTTTTCTCCAGGAATTAATAGCCGAGAAGGAAGCAACGCGCTATGACCTTAAATCAAAACAGGCTGATTTTTTTCCAGCGGTTTATTTAAATGGCTCTGCAGGCAAGAGCAGTGGTGAGTGGCCGCCGGATGATGATTCATGGTCTTTTGGTATGTCAGTGACATTACCTATATTTGAAGGGGGAAGCCGTATCGTAGATATTAGGAAAGCAAAATCAAAACTTCGTCAGGCAGAGACAGATGAACGAAGCGGCCGTGATAGTGTTTTGTTTACGTTGGAAAAGACATGGAAGGACCTCAGGGATACCATAGAAAATCTCTCTGTGCAAGAAAAGTTCCTTCAGGCAGCAGAGGAGCGTGCAAAGGTAACCCAGGCCCAGTACGAAACAGGACTTATCTCGTTTGATGACTGGATAATCATAGAAGATAATCTTGTGAGTGCCAAAAAGTCATACCTAAATGCCCAGGCAAACATGATGATTGCCGAGGCATACTGGATACAGGCAATAGGAGGCACGCTGGAATATGATGAATAATAAAAAAGCACTTATTGTAACAGTAATTGTCTTATGCGTCGCTATGTTTTTGATTGTCAGTTCAAGAGGAACTAAAGAGCAGTCCAAGGCGAACAATAAGAATGTTATAAATCCTTCTATAGGCGATGTTGCAATTACAGTAGCGACTACAGGCGTAGTAGAGCCGCAGAATCGTTTGGAACTGAAACCGTCTATAAGCGGTCGCATAGAGGAAATCCTAGTCAAGGAAGGTAGCCAGGTCAATAAGGGCGATATCCTGGCGTGGATGAGTTCCACTGAAAGGGCTGCTCTTGTGGATGCTGCCCGTTCGCAGGGAGAAGAGGCCTTGAAATACTGGGAAGAGGTGTATAAGAAGACCCCTATTATTTCCCCGATTGAAGGCGAGGTCATAGTACGATCTGTAGAATCAGGACAGACGGTTTCTTCTTCTGATGCTGTACTGGTATTGTCAGACCGCCTGGTAATAAACGCGCAGTTTGACGAGACTGATATAGGAAGGGTAAAAGTGGGACAGGAGGCCCTAATAACGCTCGACGCCTATCCTGAGGTAAGGCTCGAGGGAGAAGTAGATCATGTGGCATATGAGTCAGAAATAGTAAATAACGTGACGATATATAACGTTGATATAGTGCCTAAAGAGATCCCGGATATACTCCGTTCAGGAATGAGCGTTACAGTAGAGGTGGTCGAGAAAAAGGCAGCTGATGTCCTTACTATTCCTTCAAAATCCATACATTACGACGGGGAAAGACGATTCGTGTTGGTCCATGACCCTCGCGGCAAGATTACTGAACGCGATATCAGGATAGGGTTAAATAATGACCAGACAACCGAGGTTGTTTCAGGGTTGAGTATCGAAGATAGTGTAATAATCCAG
>JAHJHC010000061.1 GCA_018824145.1 Candidatus Omnitrophota bacterium
CGTATATTGGTCCTGGTCTCCTTTATCAACCCGCCGAGCACGATGGTATCTCCGTTCTTAACCACTATGTTTGTGGTCAGATTTCTCGTCGTAAACTTAGGTAACTTAACTTCTCCGCTGAACTCAAATGCATCAGCCGTTGCCTCACTTACCTCCGGTCTCAATGTCAACGCTATCGTCTCTTTATCTCTGCCTATGTTTGGCGTTACATTAAGCAATATCCCTACGTCTCTGGTCTCAAAACCCTGCGGCACATTGACAAATCGTGTCTCTCTGGTCCCGTCTACCACATCAAGGAAATCTCCGTCATTATTTAAATCATTCTTTATTAAAGTCGGTTCATATCTGGTGGGGTAGACAAACTCATCTACTATCTCTATGCTTGCAGTCTGATTATTCAATGTAGTAATCTTCGGTGCTGAGAGTGTTTTAAGTTTTGTTGTTTTCTCAAGTGCATGAAGCACTGCCGAGAATTGCGGTTTAGTAAGCATGCCTTGATAAGTAAGATTAAGCCCTTCATTAGGCGCTCCGGTAAATGTTGAAAAACTCGAACCAGTCCCGCCTGAAATTTGATTGACTGCGACACCCGCATCTTTATAAATCGGAAACGGGCTGTCTAAAGACATGTTTAATCCCAATTCACTCAGATCCGTAACATTTATCTCAATGAATCTCGTTTCTATAAGGACCTGAGCCGCATCTATATCAAGGTTGTAAAGGATATCTTCGATAATCTTCAAATTCAAAGGAGTATTCGTTATAATCAATGCCCCCGTACGTTCATCCAAATTTATCTTAGAATTGCTAGGCCAAGAAACAGCATCTTCAAGCACATCTTTTATAGTGCTGACCTTTGATATACTCGCTGCCCCTCCGAATCCTACGCCTGCCCCACTAGTCTTTCCGCCAAATTCTGTGAACATGGCAAGCCCTTGGTTCAAATAGTAGATCCTAGTCTCTGGGGATTCTATTTCTATAGCGTCAAATGTATCGACCCAGATTGCATTTTTTTCAATTCTATAAATAAGGCCTTGATTCTTAAAGATATATTTCAAAAGGCTCTCTAACGGCATATCCTTTACCTTGATAGTAACTTTTTTATCCTGAGGATCGACACTGCTTCCGGAAATTATATTCACACCTGTAACATCTGACAAAAAATCCAGCACATAATCAAGGTTTACGTCCCTGAAATCCACGGTTATAGGGGTCTCGAGTTGCCTTCTTATCTCAGGGATCTCGACAACCGAAGAGTCATTTAACTCTTCGGTATCCTGAAGTCTTTTGACCTCGTAAGCATACCCCCCCGACAATGAGATAAAGAAAAACAACCAAAGTAACACGGCCAATAAGTTAGCAAAGTAAACTTTGCAGCTACAACTATATCTCATTTTTAAAACCCGCAGCTTCAAATTCTGGAACACTAGCCATTGCATTTTCTTCTTTATTTAAAACAGTTGCCGTAACAAATATTAAAAGGTTCCTACGTTCTACACTGTCAGTATTTTTCCTAAACAATCCCCCTATAAATGGGAGATCTCCTAATAACGGGACCTTAGTCTCGACCTTGGTATTTGTCTCTCTTATAAGGCCCCCTAGAACAACTGTCTCTCCGCTTTCCAAAATAATACTTGTACTTAGATTTCTAGTCTTAAATTGTGGTATGGAAACATCACCTGAATATGTATAAGACGATGATGACTCACTAACCTCCGGAGTCAATGCCATTGTAATAGTCTTCTTGTCAACGCCTACACTCGGTTTAACATGCAGAAGTATACCCACATCCCTAGTTACAAAATCCTGGGGTATATTTGCCCATTCTGTCTCTCCGGCATCATCAAAATCCCCGTCACCGTTTATATCAAACTGCACCAAACTAACCTCATATCTGGTCGGATAAATATACTCGTCTATAACCTCTATCGTAGCTATTTGGTTATTCAGAGTAGTAATCCTGGGTGCGGACAGGGTCTTTACATTCTGCTTTTCCTTCAAGGCGTGCATCACTACTTGAAACTGGGGATGGCTCAATATGCCCTGGTATGTTAAATTAAACCCTTCGTCTTGCCTGCTGAAAGTCGTAAAATCCACTCCGCTACCAGATGCAAATCCATGTAGATTTTGTTTCGCCTGATTCTGGCTAAGTCCCCAGTCACTATTTAACTGCCACTCAAAACCAAACTCATCTACATCCGTAACCTGGACCTCCAAAAACCTGGCCTCAATCAAGACCTGTACTGGAGTCACGTCCAAAGTATAGAGTAGATTCTCTATGATCTCCAGATTGGAAGGGACATTGCTTATTATTAAAGCTCCTGTTCTATCATCCGAGGTCAATTTTGAATCCTTCGGCCAATCTACCGTGCTTTCAAGGATATCTTTTACTGTCTTGACTTCGCTAGAGGTAGTGCTGACGCTTGTGAGCTCGGAAAATCCACCAACACCTTGTTCTAAAAAATACACCCTTGTCTCTATTCTCTCGTTTCCCAGCTCTTCTTCTGTAGCGACCCAAACCGCATCTTCTTCTATCCTGTAAACAAGATCCTGTGATTTCAATATATATCTCAACGCCTCTTCGAGCGGCATATCTTTTATCCTAATAGTAACGTATTTTTCTCCCATATCTATCTCACTAGAAGGCACTATGTTAACACTTGTGGCATCAGATAGAAAACTCAAAACATAATCTAACTCTACGTCTTTAAAGTCAATACTTATGGGTATCTTCAGCCTTCTTCTTATTTCCGGGATCTTCACAAGAGGAGTTATCTTTTTCTCTTTTTTCAATACCCCTTCCTTTTCCTCAGGGATTATATGTTTCTTAGCCACCTCCAACAGCATCTTTTCCTCTACTATCTCCCTTGCCCTCTTTAAGGCCTTCTCTTCTATTTTTACCTTCTGTATCTCCACATAGTGCAATATATCTTCAAATCTCTTGTTTTCAGGAAACTCAGCCATGGCCTCATTTAACACATGCTCCGCCTCATCGAAATCATTCTCGCTTACGTGTTTTCTTATTGTATCCATAAAACCTTTTATCTTGACAACCCTCTCTTTTACAATACTATATTTCACCTTCTCTTCAAAAAGCTGTTTAAGCCTGTCCTTTTGCTTCTCTTTTCGATTTTTTTCGATCTGGCGAAGACTATTTTCCCTTTCCATCTCGATCTTAGCCTGTTTAGCCGCTTCCATCTTGATCAAAAGCTCTCTTTTTCCCTTTTCCTTTATTTCTTTGCGTGATTTTTCTATAAAAGACTCTGCTTTTGACACTAATTTACTCCCGGGATCGAGTTCTTTAATCTTCTTGAATTCTATAATAGCTTGAGGATAATCTTTTCTTTTATAATACCCCAGGGCCTCTGCATAAATAAGTTCCGATCTTTGAGTAAGCTCATAGGCCTTTTTCTTTTTGACCTCTTCGGCCTGAAGTCTTCTCTCCATTTCTTCCTGTCGCAACACCTGTTCTTCAAGTTTACTCTTCATTCCCGCTTCTCGTCGTCTTTGCTCCTCTTTGAACTCTCCCCTTATCTCTTCTTCCCTGCGCATCTGCTCCTCTTCGAATTTTCTCTTCATCTCTTCTTTTGCTTTTGCGATTTCCTTTGCAGCCTCTTTAGCTATCCGCTCTTCTTCACTTATCACATCTTCCTTCATCTTCTTCCATCTTTTTTCTTCTAATACATGCAATTCTCTCATTCTGGATTTGGACTTTTCAATATATATCTCTGCAAAAGGTGTAAAATAGGCTTCGTTTTGGGACGTTTCTATTTTAATGAGGTCTTCAAATGCGATGATTGCCTCTTTATAATTTCCGGCCTCGAATAAATACATTGCCTTTTCAAAATATCTCTTCAGTTCAACCCTTGAAATCACTATGGTTTTATTTGAAGAAGAATCAGCAAAGGCAAACGCGCATCTGGATACAGACAACGAAACCAGCATAATCATTATTATAATTCCAATTGTACGAGATAGAATATGTCTCATTTTAAAGTTTTGTTAAGTTCTGTTTTCTCATTTTCTTCTTCTTTTACTTCTTTTTTTGCCCCTTTCTTCTCTTCTTTTTTGACTGCCCTCAAGATGATCTCTTCTCCATTCTTCTTTTTAAGAGAAACGTCTTTCTCACCTATCCTTGAGACTACGAAATCCCCTATAGCTTCACCTTCCTGCAAAAATGAACTCTTTCCTGTACCCTGATCCTCAATAATTACCATGACCTTTGGACCCATCATTACCCTGCCTTTATACTTAAATAATGGCTTTCTGGGCTCTACCTTAAGAGGTACCACTTCTACCTTCTTAACTTCTGTTTCAGACCGGGGCCTGAAAAAAGGGCTCCTTTTTAAAAGATGCCTATATCCGTCAATAGTATCCACTGCCTTTATACCGTCAAAATCCATGCTATCCTTAATCATCTTTTTTTGGGCCCTGGATTTTTTAGTTGCAATTTCGATGTCCTGCAACAATGCGTCCTTGGCCTCTTTTTTCTTTCCCTGAGAAACAAAACCAAATATTACTATACTGATAAATACGGCTAAAAGCGACCCGAAAACAATCTTTTCTTTTATCATAATTCTGTCTTTATTTTTTCCTTACCCGGCCTTATAACCTTAAACGCACTTAACACCAGACTTGCTTCTATATAATCATCCGCATCAAACTCACTGCTTCTTATATGCACCTCTTTTACTGAAACCATCGGACTTTTATTCTTAAGCTCCAGTAAAAGATCTATCAGGACATCAGTATCTGCCTTTATTGAGATCTGAACAGGCACCTCAACATAAAGTATCTCTTTACTCAAAGATTCTATATAATCTATCGACTTCAAAGGCTTTATAGCAGAAAATTCAACGTTTCTGCTTTTTAACAAAATATCCATTACCAACTCCACTACCTCGAGCTGCCTCAAAAGTAAGTCTACCATACTTTCTTTAGGAAGCCCATCTCCAAACCCTAAATTTTCAGGCAGTTTTATTTCCTTAACCTGTGCCTCTTTTGAAAATTTCTTTGTTGAACCATGTAATCTCTCGATAAAATAAAGTCCTGCCTCAGTGCTGGATTCAGAAATCCGCACTTTCAAAGGATCGATAAAATCCGCCAGCTCCTGTAATTCTGATTCTATTTCAAGTTTTTGGCCTTCGAACTTAGTAAAACTTTCTTTAGACGGGAGTGCTCCCGTATGCGAAATAATCCTTTCTATCTCATTCGTCTTGCGTTCCAGCTCTTCGTCAAGTATGGAAGTGCCTTCTTTCAAAAAAGGATTCAGCACAAATAGATATAAACCTACCAAGATAACAACAGCTACGAGACTTTGCTTCAATATTGTTTTTTCTCTGCCGGACTTCAGCATACCACTACTCACTCCTAACAACGTCCATCGTTATACTGAATCTTACTATTTCTTCTCTTGTATTCTCATCAGTCTCTATAGAAGAAGAAATCGGCTTGACATCTTTAAAAGTCGGAGAAGATTTAAGCGCCGAGACAAAATTATTAACAGACTGATATGAAAGCGCCTTGCCTGCCAAATCCAATCTTGCAAGCCCGCTCTTTTCCAATGAGACTATACCAGAGACATCAGTAATCCATACCTCTTTAGGCAATATCTCTGAAATGATCTTGAAACAATCAAGCCAAATCGCCCTAGACCCAGCTAACTGGTACAGCACGTTTACCTTTTCTTTTAGTATATCCTCAGTATACTTGATCTCTTTTATCTTTGGTTCATAGACCTTATAGATATCTAACATCTCCTCGATCTTATCCAACTTCAACCTCTTTATGGAATAACTCTGTTTCATAAAAATAGATGCGCTTAGGACTATCAATAATACTAACACCGCGGAAAGCCTAGTATAAAGGCTCTTCTGTTGAGAATTATATCTTTCAGAACGTATCTCTCTTAAGAAATCCACCTCTATTTTTACTTCTGAAATACCTCTCAGCGCAAGCCCGACTGCTACTGCAAATTGATTTCTGGCCTTATCCTTATCCATATCTATATTCGATAAGACATCCTTGGATATCTTTAATTTCCTGAATGGATCTATGATCTTGGGCTCGGTATTAAATTTAACAGCTAGCCTGGACTGTACATTTTCAATCATACTTCCGCCACCGCTCAGAATCACCTTATCCAGCTTCTGACCCTGTGATTCTTCTCCGCCTTGCATAAAATAGTATTCTATCGAGCGTTCTACCTCGCTAATAAGCTCCTCTACACCCTGCTCCTTAACCTCTGCGATTCTCTCACCTGCTATAGGAAAACTCCTTATCCAGATATCGCCTTTGTTGAAGATAACTAAATCCGTAGCCTTTGCGCCGATATCCAGGATAATCCCATGCCTACCCTCATCATAATCTTCATTGAAATCCATGCAATTATAGAGACTCATAGGTGAAACATCTATTGAGACAGCGGATAATTTTATATTCTTTAACCTTGAAACCATCTCTTCCACGAGATTTTTCTTTATAGCAACAATTACCGCCCTTTTTGCAGCCTTATTCTTATCCAACAAAGCCCAATCCCATGCCACCTCATTCAACGGGAAAGGTATCTGATTCTGCGCTTCGAACTTCATAGTCTGTTTAAGTTTGCCTTCCTTTATCTGAAGGAGCTTTACAAATCTGACAAAAACAAACTGGCCCCTTACACATATATTTACATTACGGCCTTTGATATTATTCTCAGAAAATAATTGGGATATCAATTGAAATACTGCTTTATCTCCCCCCCCCCCGGAACTATCGGGGATATTCTTTATGCCGAATTTATTCAATATAATATTATCCCCTTCTCTTTTAAGCTCTACAACTTTTACAGAATGGGTGCCGATATCTAAGCCTATAGAAGTCTTGTTAAACTTATGCATTATATTGACCTTCCCATTATGGCTTTAAGCCTGTGTATCTCTTCTTCTGTATATTCCCGCCAACCATTCACAGCATTCCGTCTAGATTTCGGAAATACCTTCTTGTTTTCATAGCGAATCAGGGTCTGTTTGGATATCCCCAAAAACTGAGCAACCTCTGTCGCTGAATAATATCTCTCAGTATTCATATATACCACCTTCAATGAGCCCCCTTTTGGGCAGACGAATTGAATCTTCCATCTATCTTAATGATAGGGCGTGATACAACTATATACTACTAGATAGTATTTGTCAAGGTAACGGGAAAAATTGGCATAAAAGTTCTGTAATTTATAATAATAAAAGGGGTTAAGTTTCAAACCTAACCCCTTAAAAATCATACTACTAACTATAAACTTTTATCCTATATCTTATTCTTTCTTCCAGAATCTGAACGGCCTTTTCTTAAGTTTCTCCAGTATTACACTTCCCTGCTTCCCAACAGTCCATGTCCTCTCTTCAGGCACAGGGTCAATCTCATCTAAATCAATCTCCTCATTATTATTAACGTCTTTGGCAGACTGCACCTTGAAATAATGATTACCCTCTGGCAGTCCTTCTTTGCGCGCAGAAGTCTCATTAGACCAATCTGACCATTCCTCGTCATCAAATTTCCATCTGAATACACAACCACTTGTGCTAGACTTAAAAGTAAACAGACAATCCGTAGATATAGTAACTAAACTCGGGCCGCTTGTTATTATAGTATCCGGCGCTATTATAATAAGTTCGATTGTATCGCTGAATATTTGCGACTCATTACCTGCATCATCTTTAAACTTTACATAAACCTTTCTTGTCCCGGTTATAGCAGGAAGTGTCCAGTTATCTTTCCTCGTATTAAATGCCTCCCACGACTCTGTATCAAAAACACCGTCGTTGGAAATAGCCATACTCTTAACACCAGTGGTAACATCCTCCGCACTTAAAGTAAGATTAACATAAACAGTATTTGTAACTGCATCTTGATTATTAATAATTATAGTGCCTGTTGCAGCCCTCGTATCAACCACAAAACTCCATACTACTAGAGATGTCTTATTACCGACAATATCGCTGACCTCAAGAGATAAAACATTATCTCCTTCGCTCAAAGGTGTGGAAGGTATATATACAACGCTTTTGGCCTTCTCATCGTAAGACGCCCGCATACCTGATTTATTTATTTTCATGACTATACCGTCAGGATCCACTCCACTTGCTTCATCCAAGACACTTATTGATATCGTAGGTGTATCTGTAGATATAATCGCTCCGTTTGTAGGTGAATATGATCCTATGACAGGTTCTGCCCTATCTATCCATATCTCAAAATTAGCCACTTCACTCCAATTACCAGCCGTATTCTGGGCCTTAAGATTAAATACCCTTGTTCCGTCAGAAAGCAGGCCATCAGGCGTCTGATAAGACACAGCTGCTGTATCAATCTCATCATTAGGTATACTACCCCAAGAATAACTATAGCCAGTAATATCCGCACCAGTGACAGGATATTCCCAATACATGTAAGGGGTTCCGCACGCCTGCCATAGTTTAGCAGGTATATCCTCACCTATGGAAGATACCTTTGCCCAGACAATCGGAACCTCCATTTCCGTAGTAGTCAGCCTGAAACCATACGTTGCTACTTTCCAGCCTGAATAATCAAATCCATCGCTCACCCTCACGCGCCATCTATAGCTCACACCTGCCTCATCAGTCGGAAGTATGGGTGAGGTAAAACTTTCGCTATTTGATACAACAAGTCCGGAATCTACTGTGAAAGTGGCAAAATTATCCTTTGAAACCTGGACCTGGTAATAAATCTGCTTATCAGCATCTTTATCATTGTAACTCCATGCTAATGTCGGCGTATCATCCATAATCAATGTGCCGTCATTATAAGATACGATACTAACATCGGGGATGGCATTCGTAGTAGCCAGCATACCTCCGTAAATCTTGTAATTTGTACCGACTGCAGGGCTTGTACCTAGAGGAGAACCAACGCTATTTTGGGCAGTATAACTCGTTGAAGCGCCGCTAGCCCCCCCACCATCCGCCACAGAAGTATGAAGCTTATAATTTTTGCTACTAGAGACAGTAGCATAAGAAATGTCCGCCAATATAAAAAAAACTGCCATGATAAATACAGAGATCTTCATATATTTTTTACACGCCATTGCACTAATTATATCCTACCAAAGAAAATAATCAAGTATAATTTTGGTTTTGGGTGTGCTATTTGAAATGCCTCGCTACACTTTCGCAGAAATTTATCTCAGTCAGACTAGCAGTTTCGGGAACGCAAAATTTCCCCAGCGTGAAAATTTTGCTCTGTTTTTGTGCTCGCTCGTCTTTTTGGCTGGCAGGGTTGGAGCCTTCGGCACATTAGAAACATTTTTGCAAAAGTCCGCAAGGATTTACGGCGAGCAAATTGCGAAACTGCTAGTCTGACTGAGGTAAATAATGCTCGCCGTATAAGTAATTTATCAATTTTTCTCGTTCCTGTGGCTCTATTTTTACAAACTGTAAACCACACTCAAACATATTCTTTTCTTCGGAAGTACTTACCCATACAACTTCGCCTATAGCCTCTATTGAATCTTTATCATTACCTTTAAGCTCAATCCTTAGAAGAAACTGTGTACCTTTAGATAGAGATTTATCTGTTTTAAGCCTTACGCCATTACCACTTATATCTTTCGTAACTGCCTTATATTTTATATGACCTGCATCTCCTATTAACTCATATGTAACAGGAAGTAATATATTTGATCTAGATATACAAGGCCTCTCTAAACCTTGAAGTTGCGGAGATATCTTATCTTTTTTCTTTAAAGGCCCTTTTCTTTTCTTCAGTGCAAGACTTCCTGCAACACCAATCAAGATCCCGCAAAGTGCCCCTATGAATAAATTCAAAGGCAAATCAGGGCTTATTCTTTCTAATGGCAGTATAGCAGGCTCAAACATCTTTATATTGGGGAGGCCAGTCGCAGAAATCTCTTCTTCCAAAAGCTCTAAATCTTTCTGTCTTTGCAAAAAGGCCGCATATATGTCCTGTTTCATATTATAATCCTTCAAAAACGCATCGAATTCTATTTGTTTAGATGCAGACTTCTTAATTTCCCTGGATATATTTTCTATTTCTTCTTTGTACTTATCTATTTCTAAGTTATTTGTCTTAATTTTAAACTCTAAAAATTCAATATAGCTTTCATAATAATCTTTATACGTCTGTAAAATATCGAGGATTTCTCCTCCAAGATCCTTTTCCAACGCAGCAACATAATTACGACTGCCCTGTACACCAGAATATTCTTCTGTATATTCAGCAAGTAATTCTCCTAAATGAGAATGTGCAGCTACCACTTCTCTCTTAAGCTCCTGTAACCATGGATCTTCCGCGAGTAAGACGGTAGGGTCTTCGGTTGAAATTTGCAAAGGATAGAAAGATTTTATATCCCCTGTTTTGATAGCCTTTTTGATTTTTTCTAATCCTCCCTGCATACGCTTAATACCTGCAACAGACGAAATATTTTGCCTCTCGAGTGTTAAAAGACTATAGAGATAATCATGCACCTGAGACTGATAAAAAACTGACTGATCCTTGTCACGAAACTCTTTAAGCTTAGTTTCTAAATCCGCTATCTCCTTTTTTAAAACACTCATTTTATTGGATATTATATCAAGGTTCTGTTCCACTAGTTCTTTCTTTTCATTTAAATGATAGTTTATAAAAGCTGCGCTAATCGCATTAGCAAGGATTACTGCTTCTTTCGGATTTTGATGGTCAACATTTGCTGCTATTATACTGGAATTACCTACATACTCTACGTGAAGTTTACTTTTCAATGTAGCAAAATCCATATCTCTTGCAACCCCCTTCTTCCTAGCATCTTCTAAAGCCTCATTTAGAATAAAACTGCTCTCCATTATCTCCCTTTGAGTGTACAAAAAAGCTGTACCCATTATCTTTGGCTCCATTAAAGTACTACCTGAAGGGAAGAATATATCAGGGGCTGATAGCATCACCTTTGCACTAGCTCGATATATAGGTGGCATTAAAAGTGATACTTGTAAAACAGAAAAAAAGACTATGCTAAATAAAATGAGGAGTATAACCTTCCTCTTCCATATAACCCCACAAATTTCTGATATGTTCAATTCTGAATGCGCCTCCATCTTTAATTCCCTTTTTAAAAATTCTTCTTTGCCCTTGTATCAAATACTTCTAAATTAATTACTTACCGCTCAAATACTACCCAGATCTTTTTTTCCGCAGCCACGGTATCTTCTTCCAGGACCTGGGCTGTAACTATAATCCTATAAAAATCAGAATGTACGGTGATAAGATTCGAGACCTGTTTAAATCTTGTCTTTTTCTCTGAATCAGTCGTACCTAGGGCATCCGTAGAAATCAAGTCACCTATGCCCAAGCGCTGCCCATTCTTATTTCCCAATACTCTATTACTTATAATAGTATCTACAACCCCTGCATCTACTCCAGGCAATACACCAAGGACTTCCCTGGAAGCAGTATTTACATTTATCCTTCCGTCAATGAAGTTTACGGGATCTAACCTTACGAAATCAAAATGTGCGCCTCCTGTCTTTGATACATTTTTTATCTTTAATTCTAAGATGGAACTAGGCGTAGAAATATCGCTTTTTGTTCCTACCTCTATATTACCAAACAATATGCTGCCATCCGGACCAGGGGTAAGGGGAGGAGTAAAAGGAGTCCATGTATCGTCATCTAAATTGACTGAGACTGAAATAGCCTCCTCTTCTTCTCCGAAAATCCTCAATGTGTAATACCCATCCTTAAGCCCATCTTCCTTCTCCCATCGCCACATGCCGACTGAATCTAGTTCTCCGCTCTCATAGTGGTCAGTTAAAGGAGCTGCCCTTTGCACGATCTTCCATCCGCTTTCAAGATCAGATACCATATGGTCTTCTGCCTCCAGCCTGAGGCCAAACACTGTCAATCTATCAGCTATCTTAGATATAACTTCCAAAGGCATGGTCTTCCATTCTTCGCTACCTAAAGGCACAAAAGCCGCTTCGCCAATTGACGAAAAATTTTTATTTTTTATGCTCACCTCTGTTATATCGTGCTCTATTATCTCATCTCCTATTTCTTCTTTCATGCCGTCATTATCATTTGGTAGGCCTGGGCTAGCCCCTTCCTCTTTACTTGATAAATACCAGTTATCCGGTATACCATTAAAATTTGAATCCAGGTTATAGCTTGGATCTGAGCGTTCTAAGCTTTTATTCTCTAAAACAGCGCCGCTAGAATATTCCACCTTATCAACAATATGGCCCATAGGGTCTTTCAATGTTATAAAATTACCTCCTGGGTAAGGGTCATTAGAAAGTAAATCTGAATTCGGAGTTACAGATCTTAAAAAATGAAGCTCACAAGAGCGTTCTTTTCCCCATATAGATATAAATGATATCCCATTATTATCAATGCCGTCTTGGGAATCATCCTTGTCAACCGAAAGCACGAGATGCTGGTGTGGCCCAATAATAGTCCCCAGGGGAATCGAAGCAGGCCAACCCTCTTTACTCGGTCCGACTAAACTCCACCCTCCAAGATTTACGTCTCTCGGTGTAAGATTCACAAGCTCTATGTATTCGCCGTCCGGCTCCTGACTTAATTCTACTGATCTAAAAGATGTAGGGCCTGCTAAACTGTTATTTTGGATCCTCACAGTAAACACTCCACCTGTAACTGTAATAGCTCTACCGTTTCCGAATAAGTTCGCATCTAACATGCCACTTGAACGAACCCCATGGATCTCTACATCTCCTACCTCCTGCCCCTGCCCCCCTGCAAATAACCTTACATAATATTTCCCATCAGGGACATCTCTCCATGTCCAAGTCCCTTCTCCTGGTTTGCCACCATTGGGTTCATTGTTCTGGTAATAACTCCCTTGCCAAGTCCAATCTCCTCCGGGGTCCTGACCGCTAAATGCAGTTCTTGAAATAACTGGCCTCACCATTATCTCATTTATCCTTATACCCTCTACACCCCTGACCTCCAGAGATTCAAAACCCTCTTGTCCAAGCCTCGGATATAATTCCACATGCGAAAAATAAGATCTCCCGCTTTCATCTTTTTTCTCAACAGTAAGTTCCAATATTTTATTCTCAAAGGCCACAGCTCCTATCCTCAATATCTCTCCATGCATTACTAAACTCTGAGTAATACCATTAATCGTAACGTCTCCTACAAGCTCGTCTTTCAACCCGAACACACCTATATAATACTCACCTTCAGGCAAGTTGAGCCATGTAATTTTAAGAGGCTCCCCATCTTTTATATCGCTCTGGTAAACATTATTCTTCCATACCCAGTCACCTATCGGCCCCCTGTTTATAGCAGAAAGGTTCTTGTGCAATCTTGTTACAACACTTTGACTGAAATCCTCATCACAGGCATCTATTATATTAACTGCCTTTTGAAAGGGATCTCTTACACCAGCATCCTCAAGAAGGATTACTAAAGATACTGCATCCATGAAATTCAGATTCCCTCTCGATCTTCCTTCCACATCTACGTTTTTGTCAGGCGAATATGAAGTTATATGGCCGTATATATTATTAAAAGTATCTTTAGATATGGACTTGATCTTTGCAAGTTCAAATGGTGTCTCGAATACATTATCATCAGAGTATGGGGCCTGAGGCATAAATTCCATCGGCTCATCAATCCCCTCTCCGGCCTCGTCGATAATACCGTCTGCATTGTTATCTATACCATCGGAACCTAAGACCCTTTGATTCTGATTATCATCTACGCCTGCCTCACCTGGCTCGCCATCTAAGCCGAATCTATAATCCAGAATATCCTGATATACCTTTTGTGAATCGTCTAATTTAAAAGAAGCAAGGAATTTCTGCAGGTCAAGTTCATACGGGGTCCATCCCTCTGTTACTTTTAAAGGAGAGCGATTGTGTTTAGTGGCAACGTTTACATTCAGAAAACTACCTTCATCTCTTACCAATACTGCATAACGCCCCATTATTCTTCCTATGTGGTCATACATATATATCCATCGCGAATCCTTTTCGCCGTCTCCGTCATTGTCGAGGTCATTTCCTGTAAAGACCGTATGCCACTTATCTTCAAAACTATCTATATCCCGGGAGTCCTCCTTTAAAATCGCCTGGGCATAACTTACTCCTGCCTCTGCCAAATAAGAGGCCTTTGTGCCTTCTAAAAAATTAGTAGCGGCCTTTAATTCCAGCCGCATGGTAAATGCAAAAGAAACCGCCATTATACCCGTGACTGCTAGTATGCTAACTACCAATATTAAAGCAACCCCTTTATTATCCTTCATACCCCTTCATTATATCCAATACCCTATAAAAAAACAACCCCGCACTTCCATATGGAAATGCGGGGTCATAGAAAATCTCGAGATGTCCTGCAATCTACTACTTAGCTTTTATCTTATTTATTAAATCCTGCATCACCTTACCAGCAATATCCTTTGAACCAAGGCCTACAGCTATAGCTAAAGCCAACCCCATAGAAGCCAGAATAATATTAATCGCGAGGTTCAATATTGACGATGCTATATTCAACTGCTCTAATGTTATTACGACTGCAAATACCATAATAACTATCTGAGTAAGTTGTCCTAAAAACTTAGCCTGAGAAATACCTGCGTTACTCGAAGCAGTGCGCACTATAGTACCAACCATGCTGGAGAAGAAGATACCTAATGCCAGGATAAATATCGCTGCTATAACATTAGGTATATACAAAATTACCTTATCTAACAATGAAGCCGCTACTGTCATCCCAAGGGCATTTAAGGCAGTCATAAACACTAGTAGCATTATAAGCCAATATATAAGTACGCCTATCAATTCAGAAAGTGTCTGCCTTATCCCACCGCGTCTCAGGACATCACCAAGACCTGCTTTTTCACTTGCAGTATCGAGCTGAATTAATTTCAATACCTTTACCACAACACTTTTAAGTATCCCGGCGATAATCCAACCAACTATCAATATTACCAGGACACCTAGAAGGACAGGTAAAAATCCAGCTACCCTTGTCAGTATTTCTTTCACCGGCAACATAACTATGCTATTCCAATCCATATTTCCACACCTCCCTTTCCTGCTCTTTCGCCTAGATCATTTGAAAATCTAAAGCGATTTATTATAGTGTATTCGGTTAAGTATTATCTTCATGTGAGTATACCCTATGTTTATACAATCGTCAAGGGTAAGCCAGATCGACTGGTTATTTCCGGGGCTTTCCCTGATTAGCGACAGAGGCCATTGCTCTTTTCACTTTCTCGGGATCTCCCAGATAATAATGCTTTATTGGGGTTAAATCTTTATCTAGCTCATAGACAAGAGGTATGCCTGTAGGAATGTTCAATTTTACTATTTCCTCATCTGATACTTTATCCAGATATTTCACCAATGCCCTCAAACTATTTCCATGAGCAGCTATGAGGACCCTTTTCCCGGATTGTATCACAGGCGCAATAACCTCGCGCCAGTACGGTACAAAACGCTCTACTGTATCTTTCAAACACTCTGTGAGAGGAATATCGTCTTCATCTAACTCTTTGTATCGCGGGTCATTGCCTGGATATCGCTCATCATCCTTTTTTAAAGGTGAGGGAGGAACATCATAACTTCTTCGCCAGATAAGGACTTGTTTTTCTCCGAATTTTTTTGCAATTTCTGATTTATTAAGTCCCTGCAAAGCGCCATAGTGCCTTTCATTCAATCGCCAGGAACGATAAACCGGAATCCACATTAGATCCATCTCATCCAACACAAACCATAAAGTCCTAATGGCCCTTTTTAAAACAGAGGTAAAGGCAACATCAAAGACAAAACTTTCTTTTTTAAGGACCTTTCCTGCTTCTATTGCTTCTTCAATGCCCTTTTTAGATAAATCAACATCCGTCCATCCTGTAAATTTATTTTCCTTATTCCAAATGCTTTCCCCATGCCTTAAAAGTACAACCTTTATACTCTCCATCATATCTCTCCTCATATTTTTCTTCAATATACATCATTGGCCAAAAAAAATCAATCTATAATTAAAAAAAATGCCCCACATAGGAGGCAATATAATCCCGGGCATGTCTCTTTTAGTTTTGTATTTTTGGCCCATTCTCTAGGGAAAAGAGGCCCGTTAAAATAAGAGGCAATGCCCGAGAAAATCTATTAAATTCTTTTGAAAAGTCTATATTAAGTATACATTACAAATAGAAGTAAGTCAAGGTCTATTTAAATTTTATATAGGCAGGGTTATAGTTCTTTGAGATTGATATCGGCCTTTACGGTCAGAATAAGTAACCTCACACAATTGACCTGATTCAAAAAAAACTACTTGGGCAATGCCCTCATTTGCATAAAGCCTTACACTCGAAGGAGATGTATTACTTATTTCTATTGTGAGATTGCCTTCCCAGCCCGGCTCTAACGGAGTAACATTTACTATTACTCCAATTCTAGCATAAGTGCTTTTTCCAGTACAAAGCGCTAAAACATTCTTCGGGATTTTAAAATATTCGATTGACCTGGCCAAAACAAAGGAATTAGGGGGAATAATACAATTCTCTCCTTGAAAATCTTCAAATAAATCAGAATTGACTTTTTTGGGATCAAGGACTTCGTCTCTTTTGGTGCCTCTAAATATCTTGAATTCATCAGAAATCCTAATATCATAACCATAGCTAGAAAGGCCATAGGAGATATTATTATTTCTTATCTGTTGAGGTTCAAATGGCTTTATTATTTCGTGTTCTAAAGCCATTCTCTTAATCCATGTATCAGGTTTTATTGACATAGTTTTAACACTTGGAATACCCACAGGAACGGCAAACCATACACCCCTCTTCGTGCCTCAATGCTGCACCACAATCAGGGCACACGCCTACAACATTGCCTAGCTTATCCTCTATCATTGTATGAGGAGATCTTTGCTCTAATGCTTCCTCTTTATGGTGCATCTTACCATTTCCCAATCTTAACTCTAAAACCCTTGCAATTGCATCTGCACAAGAAAATATCCTGCCGCTCTTTTCCCATGAAGGAGACGGACACCTTATCCCCCTCAATTGCTCTACGATCCTCTTATTCTCTACACCGGAACGTAGTGCCAAAGATACAAGCCTTCCGATTGCCTCAAGTTGACTCGCCGCACACCCACCTGCCTTACCCATCTGAATAAATACTTCGAAAGGCATGGTCTTATCATCCACATTTATCGTAATATAAAGATTCCCGCATCCTGTAGTGACCTTTGTGGTCGTTCCTGTTGTAACTACAGGCCTGGGCCTCGGGGCAACAGCCTTTTTATCCTTCTTAATTTCTAAATTTGCAGTCGGTTTGGAGGTCTTGTTTGAATTTATATTCAATACCTGCTCCTCTCTACTATTGTCTCTATAAATCGTTACACCTTTACATCCCAATTTGTACGCAAGCATATAAACTTCTCTAATATCTTCCCTACTAGCATCATTGGAAAAGTTTACTGTCTTTGATACTGCATTGTCGGTATATTTTTGAAACGCACCCTGCATCCTTATGTGCCAGATGGGCGTGATATCATGTGACGTAACAAAAATCTTTTTGTATTTCTCAGACACTTCGCTCGCATCCTTACATGACCCCTTATCAGCAATAAATTCCATTAGTTTCCTTGAATAAAAACCCTCTCTCTTGGAAACTTCTTCAAATAATGGATTCACCTCTATAAGCTTATCGTTATCCATCACATTTCTGTAATATGATAAGGCGAATAGAGGCTCAATACCGCTGGAGGCATTAGATATAATCGAAATCGTTCCGGTAGGCGCTATGGTCGTCAATGTAGCGTTCCGCCTTGTTTCTACACCAGACTCGGAAAATATACTGTCATTATACGTAGGGAATGCGCCTCTCTTCCTGGCAAGCTCTTCGGAACTACGCTTAGCTTCTTCATCTATAAAACCCATCACCTTTCCAGCCATCTCCACTGCCTCGTCGCTGTTATAAGGTATCTCTAACTGAATCAAAAGGTCTGCCCAACCCATAACACCAAGCCCTATTTTCCTATTTTTTCTCGTCATCTCCTTTATTTTTTCCAAAGGAAATTTATTCACGTCGATTACATTGTCAAGGAAATGAACCGATAGATGCACAAGGTTTTTCAACTTTTCCCAGTCTACTTCCTTTTTCCCATTTCCACAAACCATCTTGGAAAGATTTATACTAGCTAAATTACAACTTTCAAAAGGTAACAACACTTGTTCACCACAGGGATTAGTCGATTCATACTGACCCAGTTTCGGCGTAGGATTAAATTGATTCATCCTGTCAATAAAAATAATGCCAGGCTCTCCATTTTTCCAAGATAACTCTACAATAAGGTCAAAGACCTCTTTTGCCTTAAGTCTAGCTGTGACTTTATTCGTATGGGGGTCTACTAGATTATATTCCTTATCTTCTATGACGCGGTTCATGAAATCTTCGGTAATCGCAACAGAGATATTAAAGTTAGTTATCTCCTTATCTCTTTCTTTACATTTAATAAATTCTAAAATATCAGGATGGTCTACCCGCAGAATACCCATGTTGGCCCCACGCCTTGTCCCCCCTTGTTTTACAGCCTGAGTTGCAGCGTTAAATACCTTCATAAAAGAAACAGGACCGCTTGAAACTCCACCTGTGGAACAAACCACACTATTTTTCGGACGTAATCTCGAAAAACTAAACCCCGTGCCGCCACCAGAATTATGGGAAATAAATCCATTTGCCACATAACTATGCTTAAATGGAACAGTCAAATCATACGTATCCATTATGCCTAATGGAGTAACCTTAGAAACTTCTGTAAAAAAATATTCTTCTTTCAATATTGTTTTAAAAAATTGTGGCATAACTGCGCCTTTTTCAATCACAGAAACGATTTTCTGTCGAGTCAACTCTCTTGGATCAATGCGTCTATTTATAATACCATCAACAAATAAGTTGCGGGCTTCGTTGCTCTCAGAAAAACTATTAAGATTATTATACCATTCTTTGATTCGAGCTCTTTGATTTGGAATAACTTCGCCTCGCTTGAAGATTGCAGATGGCTTAATTCCTTGTAATCTCTCGTCCTTTCTCCGAAGTAAAAACCCTATTTTCTCCTTAAAATTCACAAATCCTTTTCTTGTACATATTGAAACTTGAAAACTGTCAGTGGATTTTAAATAGGTTCTCTGCGTAGGTATTCCTATATAAAACATCAGAGTCTGAAGTTCTTGCGAGAGAACTCTGGAACTAGTACTTAATGTTATATGGCCGTTCTTACGGATACACCCATCGGTTGAAAACAAACCTCGCAGAAAAGCGCAAATAATATCTTCTGTTGCCTCAAAAATAATCTCCGGAATCCTTGCCGTTTTTGAAGAAAATTTGGTTATATGTAGAAATTCAAACCATTGCTTGATTACGATGCTTAAAATTGCAACTTCATAACCTGTTCTGCTCGAAGTTAAACTAAAAGTAGCTTTTCTATTAAAAATATTTTTTGATAAGCGACTGATTACACCTACCATTTCTTTATCGTTTTTACCGACAGAAAATCTAATGCCGTCTCTATGATTAGAACCATCTCCTATGTAAATACCTATAAGCTCTGCCAATTCCGGTGTCAGTTTTTTAGGAAGCTTCACCTCTTGCGCTTTAAATTGACCTGAATTAAAAACCGGTTTGGAATTGTATTTAAAAAGAGGGATTTCGTTATTCCCTCCTTCCAATCTATCGCACGGCTTCATTGCTACCCAATCACCACTCTTAAGATCTCCTATCCCGCGCCAAATATACTCACCGTTCTCAGCTACAACCAAAAGTTTATGCTCTGCAGTTCCTCTTATTACATAGCCTCTGTTTGTGTTAAGCTCAAAGACAATCTGTTTTCCGTTATTATAAACTCCTTCTACTGGAAAATATCCTTCATCTGTCTGTATTTTTATATTCCTTTTTACATCTTTTAATCTTTTTATACCTTTTTTTGTCTTAACCAATGTATCAGAAGTTAAACATTTGTGAATCATAGCGGTATTCTTTATTGCGTCAAAAATAGACTCCATGGAATCTTCTACGGGAAGCACAAAACAAGCAGACAGCTGCCCGAGATCTCTTCCTGCATTCATAAGGGTAGGGCTATTGGGCATGAATTCGAAATTAGTCATCATCTCATAAAATTTATCTCTTATCTTTTTTACGTCCTCATCACTAATTCCGTATAATTTATCAGCCCCTGCTATAAAACACGCAACTCTTCTGAACATCTCTTCGGGTGTCTCTATGACCTTTCCCTCTTTATCCTTTTTTAGATATCTTTTTTCAAGAACCTTCAAACAATTTTCAGAGATGTTCAATTTTTTAGCCCCATTTACATCTATCTGCATTGTCACCTCCTTTAATGTGTACTTGAGATAAAAATAAGTATATCACCTGAAAAACCCCTGTCAAGCAAAAAATACAATATGTTGCTATTTTTTACCAGGTAATCACTATATATTGTGGGTCAGATGACTTCGATACTATCTTTTGGAAGCCAGCCTCTAAGGTCTTTTGAGAGATTAATCTCGCACCAATCTTTTGTTTCTTCGACAATGCGGACTTTGACCCCCTCATGTAGTTCAAATTGTAAAAGATAATCGTCTTTGGGGCCGCTCCTAACATTTACTGCATCAGAAATAATTATTGCATGCCTTACAAAATTCTCATTGTGAATCTTAAAAACCAAAAATATTGCAAATAGAACTAGAAATGCCCCCGACGTTCCAACAGTATAAAGTATTTTTTTTCTTTTGGCAACTAAAAATATAGAAAATATGAGGAGCGTACTTATTGCGAGATAAATAATTGAAACCATACCAGTCAATTCATTTATATTCATCTTGTCATAAAAAAATAGGATAGAATTCAAAAGGAAACCCCGCTCTTTTGTCTCAATTTTATCGATTGTCATTGACCGTGCGAGCTTCAAATTTAACATTACGTCCCTATCTCTAGGGGCTAACTTTCGTGCCCTTTCATAATTTACAATGGCCTTACCGATCTTTTTTAATTTGAAATAACTATTGCCGAGATTATAAAAGACCTCGCAACTGACCCTGTCCATATTTATAAGCGCCTCGTAAAAAGAGACAGCCTTTTCATAATCTTCGTTCTCATACCCAAGATTCGCCTTTCTATAAATCTCTTCCGGCGACTGCGCAAAAACCCCATTACAGAATATACAAAATATAAAAAATGAAAATAAAATGACCTTTTTCATCCCAGCCTTTCGAGTTCCATGATAATATCAGCAGCTTCTTCAAGTGTCCTCTGCATATCAGCCTTTGTAAATCTACCGGAGGCAAAGCGTGCCATATCGCAAATATCAAATAAGTCTTTCAACTTTTCTATATTCTCTTTGGAAACAGACTTCTCCGCCAGTCTTCTTTCCAACAAATCTTTTGTAATCGAAGGGTGCGGGATATTCAATTTATCTGCTACATATTCTATAACTGTCTTGTAAATCTCGGCATAGAACTCTTTCACCTCTTCTTTGAGCATAATATTCTTGGCCAGCTTTAATCTTCTTGAAGCAAGGGCCTTTGCGCGACGAGAACGGGCATATCCTATATCAGTCCTCAACCTCTCTCTATGTAACTGGTAGATATAAAGGAATATCAAAATAAATACAGGTATAATATTAAGAAAGAAAAAGATCTTATTTTTATACAAAAATGGCCCTGTGGACTTTAAATCCACAGGGCCCATCTTTATGTAAGAGATATCCCTCTTTAAAAGCTTCACCTCTTCCTTTGTAATCCCTGGGATAGAAAGCGGCTCTGTGACCGAAGGGGGTTCTTCTGATTTAGTAGCGTTTATTATTATAGGGCTGATAGACTTTTCAACGTACTTCTTTGATGTCGGGTCGAAATAGGAATATTCTATTGGGCCAATCGTAAACTGTCCTTCCTTTTTAGGTATTACGACCTTTTCAAATATCTTCTCTCCCTTAACGACATAATCTTCTTTGGAAATATTCTCGGAACTGCCTGAATCATAAAATTTCAAGGAATCTATTTCGGCTATATTCGGAGAAGATATTGTTTTTATATTTCCTTCTCCTTTTATCCTTATCTTGATAGTTACAGGCTGATTTTCCTCGACTGAATTCTTATCAACATCTGCAGTAATATCAAACCTACCGACATCTCCCTTGAAATCAAAGGGTCTTCCTTCCGGTAACGGTAATATCCCTAGAGTAATCGGGTCAGTGGTAAGGATTATAGGTTTACCTCTTCTAAATATGCTGAAAGGGTCTCTATCAAACATATCAAACGGACTTCTTGAGAAGAATCTTTCTAAATCCTCCACGCTGGCCTCCAGCCTTGCTGACCCTATCGTGAATTCTCCGGGGGCTGTGGCAAAAAGTGCTGTCTTTATTTCAGTCACAAGATACCTTCTTCCGTCTATTATCTTGTAGGACTTCTTTTGAGGCGGCATATCCTCTGTCCAAAAACCTGTTGTCGAAGGCGGGCTGTAGACAGGGTTTTCGAATAAATCCACTGATTGATAAAATGCAAAGGTAAGGGTTATCTGCTCATTTACATATGCGCGGAGTTTATCGACGTATGTCTCGATGAAAAGTTCCTTCTTTGTCTTACTATAATCCGTCTCAGAGCTTCGTGCCGGTGTTTGCGGATAGACATATGGACGGACTTGTGATTTTGGTTGTGTCGTCTGCGTAACCTTCACACTTATCGTATCTGTCGAATATGTCTTGCCCTTATAATCAATTGTAAACGGCCCCAACATATATTCACCTATCTCATTGGGAACGAGTATATATGTAAAACTGACAGAACTTGAAACCTGGCCATTGATTATTGAAACATTCTGTGACCTGCCGGAAGAATAAGTAGTAAATCCTTCCAGATCAGGGATCCGCGGCCCTGGAATATTTGAAACATTGCCGGTAACTATTATGGCAAGGGTAAGCTGCTCGTCCATAGCTATCTCGTGCCTATCTACATCAGCAGATATAGAGATATCCTCGGCGTAACAAATCCCTGTTGAAACCAGAAATAAAATTATAAAAATCCAGGATTTTTTCATAAATTACCAATCCCTATCCACCCTATACCTACCTTCACCTGGCTGTGTCCTTAATTCCTTCTGTAATTCCTTCTCATCATCTTTCAAGGCATCAAGCAACCTAATAGCATCTTCTTCCGACATATCTCCTCCTTCGCCTTCAGGAGGATCTTTCTTTTGTCCGACACTTTCTTCTTCTCCTTCTTCCCCCTCCTCTTTTTTACCCAACTGCTCTTCTCTATCTTCCTCTTCCTGCGCCTCTTTTGTTTCCGAGGCTTTCTCTTCTTTATCTTTATCTTCCTGCCCTTCCTGCATTTTCTGTTGTTGGGATTGTTGTTCCTGGCCCTGGTTTTGCTGCATATCCTGCTGCTGAGACTGCTCTTTCTCTAAATTCTCTTTTATCTTCTTTCTAATAAACTCTATATTATATTTTGCATCTTCATCATCAGGATTTATATCAAGTGCCTTTTTATAATCCTCAATCGCCTCAGTCAATTTGCCCATCCTGTAATGCGTATTCCCCATATTATAATACGTTTTGGATTGAAGTTCAGCATCTTTCGAATCCAAAGATTTTTCATATTCTCCGTAAGCATCTTCATATTTTTTTTCCTGATGCAAGGCATTACCTATATTGTAATGGAGCTCTTCTTTATCAGGGCTTTCGATCTGTGCATCGCGCCATTTTGATAGGGCCTCGCTAGGCTTGCCTTCACTATATAGCTTTTTCCCTTCGCGATTCTTTTTTACAACACTATCTTGCCAAATCCAACCTAGATTCACAAGAGAAAACAGCAATATTAAAAAGATCCTTAAAAATAATCTCATTTCCTCTTCCTGTCTCCTGCCACAAACTCTATACATAATAATATCAAAGCCAGGCCCAGAAAATACTGGAATCTATCTTCGTATTGAGTAAAGAGCCTGCTTGAGAGTTCCTTTTTTTCCATTTTACCTATCTCATTATAGATCTTATCCAGTTCAAACTCACTGGGACTGGCATGGTAATATTTCCCATTGGTTAAAAGCGCTATCTTCTGAAGAGTTACTTCGTCGAGTCTGGACATAACTACTTCACCATCTCTATCCTTTTTGTATCCTGTGACACCTCCCTTTTCATCCACAAGAGGTATAGGCTCTCCCTTTTTTGTTCCTATACCTATAGTATAAATTATTACCCCTTCTTTTTTCGCCCTATTAGCAGCTTCTATTGGTTTTGTTTGATGATCTTCGCCGTCTGTTAACAGGACCAATACCTTGTATTTTCTTTGTTTCTTAATAAAAGATGCTATAGCCTTATCTATAGCATCTCCGATAGCTGTTCCCGGACGGGGAAGCATCCCTGCTTCTATTATACTTAAGAACATCTTTGCTGCGTTATAATCAAGTGTAAGCGGGCATTGCACGAAACTACTTCCCGCAAAAATCATGATGCCGACTCTATCTCCTTTTAATTTATCAATAAGAGATGCGACTTCAAGCTTTGCCTTTTCTAAACGATTCGGTTTTATATCCTGTGCCAACATACTTAAAGACGTATCTATTGCTATCAATACATCTACGCCGCGACGATTACTCATAGTAAGCCGTGTGCCTATTTGCGGCCTTGCCAGAGTAAGAACCAAAAGAAAACTAACTACTATTATCAAAATCCTTTTGGCCCGCTCTTTACCTATACTCTTGGAGGCATAGAGCTTTCTAACCGTATCTTCATACCCAAATATATCTAAGCTTTTTTTCTTCTTAACCGACACAAAGATAAAAAATATCATTAATATCGGAATCAGTAAAAGAAAATTTAAATATAAAGGTGAACCCCAATGCATGATTACGGTAATTTCCTAAATAGAGTATTTGATAATATTATTTCCATTAAAAAAATCATAAACCCGGGTAGTATAAAATACCCTGCAAGTTCAGTATAATTTGCGTATTCCTTGGTTTCTATCTCGGTTTTTTCCAACTCGCCTATTGTCTCATAAATATTCTTAAGCCCCTTCTCGTCCTTTGCCCTGAAATACATCCCCCCTGTTTCTTCGGCAATATTCTCTAACAATACCTCATCTATCTCTGTATCCATACGCACATACCTTTTCCCGAATATAGGATCTTGTACAGGATATAAGGCACCTCCTGGTTTGCCAGCCCCTATCGTATATATTTTTATCCCGAGTGCCTTGGCAGTCTTTGCTGCAGTAAGAGGGTCTATCTTACCTGCGTTATTAATACCGTCTGTCAGAAGTATGATAACTTTACTCTTTGATTCAGAATCTCTAAGCCTATTCACAGAATTGGCAATTGCCGTACCTATGGCAGTACCGTCTTCTATAATCCCTATATCTATCTCTTCCAAAAGGTCCAATAGGATCCCATAGTCCAAAGTAAGAGGACATTGCGTAAAACTATATCTGGCAAAAACTACGAGCCCTATCCTATCATTACGCCTGGATTCTATAAACTGGGATATCACTTCTTTAGCTGCACCCAATCTATTTTGAGGTTTAAAATCTTCGGCCTTCATACTGCCCGAAGTATCAAGCGTAAGTACAATATCAATCCCCTCTGTTATAATCTCCTCCAGTTCCTGCCCTGATTGAGGCCTTGCCATAGCCAGGATAAAAATAAATATCGCCACGCCTCTTAAAATAACAGGCAAATGCCGTGCTTTAACACGAAACCCGGGTCGAATATTCTTTACTATAGAGACATCCGAAAATGTAATACCTGCCTGGCGAGACTTCAAGCTCCTTAAATAGTCCCATATAAGTAATGGAATAATGCCCAGCAATAGTAAAAATATCGGGCTACCAAATCGCATAAATTTACACTAACTCCACTATCTCTTTTGCTTTATTATAAACATCTACGGCTTCTTTTTGTGTCGGAATATACTTAGCAAATTTCACCAGGTCACAATCTTCAAGAAAATCTTTTATCTTATCCACATGCAATCTGGAAACCTTTTTTGAGCGCATCTCCTGATAAAGTTCCCATGTAGTTTTATCAAGAGCTATGATTTTATATCTACCTTCAATAAATTCACGTATAATATCCGAAAGTTTACTATAATATTCCTTCATCATACCTTTCTCCGCAAGTCTTTCCTCAAGAAGAGATTTCAATTTCTCCATAGCGATTTCTTCCGGCGGTCTGGGTGGAACTGCAGCTATTTCGTCAATATGTTTCTTTTTCTTGAAATACGAAAACACTGCACTTCCTACAATAGATAACAAAATCAATAATATTATCGGCCAGATTAAAGCCTTTTCCTCTATATCCACAGGCCCTTTTAAAGGCCTTATATCATCCACTGGAGCGGAAAACGTAAGATTTGGATACAATAATAAAGTTAATAGGGTAATAAAAATAATGTATCTAGTTTTAATCATATGTCTATCTCTACTATTTTTCTATTACTAGTCTCTCCGGATATTATTCTAATATTGTGTCTTTTAATGCCGAATTCGCTCGAAAACATCTCTATTATCCTCTTATTAGCTTTACCTTTTTCAGGAGGACTAGAGACCTTTATCCTATAGCTATTTTCAGAAATCTTATGTATTTCTTCTTTTTTCGCTCTTGTTATGACCTTTAATTCAATCCTCCGCATAATTCACTTTTTTCCCCTACTGATACTCAGCCTTTAACAATCTCATCTTACCATATAAAAGCGGGACAATACATAAAGTTAGACCTAATGCGGAAACTATGCTTAGTGAAAAAACTATTGCCTTTTTTAAATATGTGTATGTCGATATATGGCCTTTTAAAAATAACTGAAAAGGGATCATTATTAAGACTCCCGTAATCAATATAAATCCTATGCTCAACATCAATGTCAAAGTGCCTCCAAAACCAGATACAATACGTGCCGGATTCTCTGATTTAAAATCAGGGAAACTCGCACCGAGCCCTACGCTCAACCCTACCAATGCAAAATTCGTGATAAAAACAGCCCACAAAGACGCGTACATCATAAGGCCGGTAATACCTAACATTCTATGCGAAACAATAATTAAACTCTCTGTTATAAATAGGGACACCACTACACTGGTCCAAAACTTCTGATACAGGACCTTCTTAAATCCAACAGGAGATAATCCTATAATCCAAAACTTATTACCCTCCAAGCTTATCTGAGGGAATACGAATCTAGTGCTTAAAGAGCCTAATGTCAAAAGAGTGGCAGTCAAATTTAAAAATGCGCAGATATTCCTCCAGAAAGGCGCAAGCAGATTATAAGAAAAATTCCTTATATTCAGAAAATAAATGCCTAAGAGACCGAAAAATATCAGAAACTGCGACCATTGACTAACGTCTCGAAAGAATAATTTCATATCCTTTGTAACAAGACCGCAAATATCTCTGCCGAATATACCGAATATAGGCCTTAACTTTTCAATAATACCTTTATGTAATATGAATAACTTTTCTTTAGTCCTCGAACGCATCTCAACCCAAGCGTTCAGATAAGAACG